>CAZNPR010000006.1:0-6806 GCA_964574965.1 uncultured Syntrophomonas sp.
TTTTATTCAATATTTCAGCTATCGCTCCACCCAGGGGATAATAGGTTCCAGCTGTTCCACCTGTGGCAATATTGATAAAGGTTGTGTCAACTTTGGGTTGTGCATTGTCGGCATCCTGTTCCGCCGCCTTGCCACCACATCCTGCCAATGCCAAAGCCAGCAATGCAACAATAAGTAATAAAACCAATCCATGTTTACGATATTTGATCATTAATAAACCTCCTATATAAAATTTATTGATTTTAAACCGCTTAAACTCTAAACCTCCTTTTCATTATTTCATACCACTAATCTATTATATATTGTACAAAGCAAGGCAAATGTCCTGCCATTTGGCAGTCAAAATTCATTGGAAGGCCTTGCCATCCCCTGGCATTGAAAAACCTGGGAGAAATAGAAGCAAAGTTTATAGAACCACGGGACCGCTTTTTTTGTTCCGCTAATCATTATATAATGGTTACGTTACAAAGAATAAGGAGGTTATTTTATTGAGTCTTTCTTTTTTTAATAAAGTACTGATTGCGGTTGATGATTCAGAACAATCAGCCCGGGCCGTGGACATGGGCGTGAAAATGGCAGGCTCTTCTATTATCGGTTCAGCAATATTATTTAATATCTACGACAGCGGCAGTGTTGATGTAACGAAATTACACAGTGCTGAAAAACTTGATAAGTTACGAGCCGCTTCCCTGGACTTGCTGCATAAATATGAAAAATTATTTACGGCCCAGGGCTTGGATTGTCAAATAAAAAGCGCCGGCGGAGATCCTGCTGAACTTATTTTGGATTTGATTCAGGACAGCGATGACCTTGATTTGATCATAATTGGCAGCCGCAGACTAAATAAGTTCCAGGAAATCACTATGCGCAGTGTATCGGATAAAGTAACCCGTTTAGTTACTGTTCCGGTCCTGATCGTAAAATAGCATTTATGGGACCATTATAACCGCCGGTCCTGCTATATATATTACGCAGAAGAGGTAGTCAAAATGCTAGTATTGGATCATATCTGCCTGGCAGTGACAGAATTAAAGCGTTCTGCCAGATTTTATTGCGACTGTTTTGATTTTGTTGCGGGAGAACAATACAGCGGTCTGGATTTTAAAATTTTATTACTGCATAACGGCACGACAGTTATCGAACTGCTGGAAAAACAAAATGATGCTCTTACACCACGCAGCTCAGGTGTTTGGGATCACATCTGCTTTCAGGTCTATGATATCGAAGCTATGTATCATAAGCTGAAAGCTGAGCATGTGGAATTGATAGATCAGGAGCCCCGCATGTCCCTTTTCGGCAAGCAGATCCTTTTTTTGGCTGGGCCGGACGGTGAACGCATTGAGTTAAAGGAAAAATAAGCGTTTGGAGAAGGAAATGAAAATACTGATCGCTCCAGATTCATTTAAAGGCGCCCTTACCGCCAAAGAAGCCGCTGAAGCAATTACGGCAGGGATAAAAAGAGTTCTCCCGGATGCTCAAATCATTAAACTTCCTTTAGCAGATGGCGGTGAAGGAACGGTAGATGCTTTGATAACCTCCACCGGTGGCACCCTTCTCCCCGTTTCGGTAAAAGACCCGCTATTAAGAGATATTCCTGCCAGTTACGGTATTTTAGGAGACAAAATTACCGCGGTGATCGAAATGGCATCTGCATCCGGATTGGCTTTGCTGACTGAAGGGGAGCTTGATCCACTGACAGCTTCGTCTTATGGCACCGGTCAGCTTATTAGAGCTGCTATGGATAACGGCTGTAAAAAAATCATCATTGGATTGGGAGGCAGTGCTACCAATGACGGCGGGCTGGGCATGTTAAGCGCACTGGGTGCCAAATTCTATAATGATGCCGGGCAGGATAGCAGTATTGGCGGTCAGGGTTTGATAGACCTGGCAGCTATTGATTTATCAGGGCTGGATAAAAGAATTGCTGCTACTCATCTTATCGCTGCCTGTGATGTGAAAAATCCCCTGACCGGCCCGGACGGTGCCACTTATGTATTTGGCCCCCAAAAAGGCGTAACTAAATCTATGCTTGAACGTTTAGATAAAAGCATGGTGAAATACGGAAAAATGACAGAAGCTCTGACTGGTATCGATGTTGATAAAATGCCGGGAGCTGGAGCCGCAGGCGGTTTAGGTGCAGCCGTCAGTGCTTTCCTGGGAGCAGATATGCAAAGCGGTATTGAATTGGTCATGCAGATCGTTGGCCTGGAGGAAAAAATCGCTGAAGTCGATCTGGTGTTTACCGGCGAAGGGCGTATCGATGCCCAGACTTCCTATGGCAAGACGCTTTGGGGGTTGGCAGGCCTGGCACAAAAGTCAGGTATTCCCATGATCGCTTTAACAGGCAGCATTGGTACTGGCATTGAAGTTCTTTTTAATAATGGCTTTACCGGTATTTTTGCTATCGAAGACCGGCCTTTGACCCTGGAGCAATCGATTAAGGAAAGCGCATCATTATTGGAATCTGCTGCTCAGCGTATCACCCTGCTGGTGTATCATTTGTTTGAAAATTTTGAACGGAGATAACAAACAATATATACTTAACATATTGTTAATGTGAAAGGAGAGCTATGCAAATGACTAAGGACATCCGTTATAACGAATTCATTCAGGACACATTGGACCAACTGCCCAAGGGTGCTTTTTTATCCGTAAAGGCAGGCGACAAGACCAATACCATGACTATCGGCTGGAGTCTAATCGGCACTTTATGGAATATACCGATGATCATGGTGGCAGTCCGCCCTTCTCGTTATACTTTTGAATTAATGGAACAGGCTGATAATTTTACGGTCAGTTTTCCCCATTCCAATGAATTAAAAAAACCTCTGGCCAAGGCTGGCAAACTTTCGGGCAAAGATATGGATAAATTTAAAGAATGTCAAATTACAGCACAACCCGGCATGATAATTGAGAGTCCTTCCATCGCTGAATGTGATCTGGTGTATGAATGTGAGCTGCTTTACAAACATCCTCTGGAACCGGATATGCTTCCCGCCGAAATCAAATCCTCTTGCTATAAGGAAGGCGATTACCATACCCTTTACTTCGCTAAAATCGTTGCCTCTTATGTGAAAGAATAACATCAAAAAAAGCTGGATCACTCTTTGCCGCAAATGGCAAAGCAGTCCAGCTCTTTTTACAAAATCCCATCATTGATACTGATGATTATCACATTTTTATTAAGGTACCGTTACCGGCACCGTTTCATCAATCAGATCACTTGGCAGTTCACTGGGATCAGTAATAACAATTTCAGGTCCCTCTTCAGCATTATCCATTGAGCCTTCTTCATTTTCCCCACCTGTCAATTCATCATCCTGAAGGTCTGCGTTTTCGCCATCCTCTTCGCCAGTCTCTTCCCCTTCCGTAACCGGTTCTTCTTCACCTTCCGGTTCACTGACTGCATTATTTTTGACCTGAGTATAACTCTGGGGCGGGTCTTGTGCCACATCAAATGCCTGCCCGGCCAGCAAATCCTTTACGATACCACTGGCAATATCTTCATCTGCTACCCAATAACTGGCACCGGTATTAGGGTCTGTATACGGGTACCCAGGTAAAGTTTGGGTAACAATTTTTCCCTTTTCAAAATCTTTGGCTGCATCCGCCAGGTAAAGCATATCTTTCATTGGTATATTGGTATGTACATTTTTTAAAATTTCCGGCACCAACTGCGGTAGTTTGAGCACTGCCTTAGTGGAAAACATTTCATTTGCCAGCGCCTTGATAAACTGCTGCTGACGACCGGTTCTTCCAATATCAGCCGTTGGACCACCCCGGTACCTGACAAAACGCAGGGCATCCTGCCCGTCAAGGATCTGCGGTCCCTTGGCAAGATCAATAGCCAGGTCGGGGTCTGGATCATAATGGTGCATAGCTGAAGGAACATCGATATGCACGCCCCCCAGAATATCTATGATCTTGGCGAAACCGCCAAAATTAGTAGTGACATAGTAATCGACCTTTAGATCCAGCAGATCACTGACTGCCTGGGTCGCTGCCTCCGGTCCTTCCACGAAATTGATACTGTTTATTTTTTCATAATGGTTCTTACTGTTTTTTACCCTGGTATCCCGGGGGATCCATACCATCGCAATGTCTTTACTCTTTTTGTCGATACTGACTAAAATCATGGTATCACTGCGCGAGTTTTCTTCTGCCTTCTGCGCATCGATCCCCATGACCAGGATATTATAAGATTTCCCCAATCCGAAACTTAATGTATCACTTATGCTTCCCGTTTTTATGATACCGCCGGCCAGAAGCCCCAAGCCAAAAGTAATCATAAACACGATCACAGCTGTAGCCGCTGTAAATCTTTTGGTTTTTACTCTCCCCATTTAATTATCCTTCTCTCCTGCATTTAACTGTTCAGAGATCCTCTCCATCAGTTCATCCAACCCTGTGCCGCCTAAGGCTGATACATAAATATTATTATTGTGATTTAAGTCACCTTCCAATAGATCGATTTTATTAAATACCTTCAATATTTCGGTTTTATCCGCACCCAAATCCTTTAGAACCTGATCCACAGCCTCGATCTTATCCAGGTAATCGGGATCAGAAATATCTACCACATGCAAAATAAGATCGGCTTCCAACGTTTCTTCAAAGGTCGATTTGAAGGCAGCCGCAAGGTTTGGCGGCAGATTTTGAATAAATCCGACCGTGTCTGTGATCAGAATCTCTCGTCCGTCATTCCAACGTATCCGGCGGGTGGTAGTATCGAGAGTCTGAAAGAGCCTGCTGTCTGCTTCCACTTGCTCCTGTCCGCTGGCATGGCCTCGGTTGCACAAGGCATTAAAAAGACTAGATTTGCCGGCATTGGTATAACCAACTAACGAAACTGTCCTGATACCTGAGCGTTCTCTTTGTTTGCGATGTAAACTCCGGGTCTTACGGATTTTTTCTATCTGCCTTTTAATATCGTCGATGCGGCCGCGGATGTACCGACGGTCCAATTCCAGTTTTTGTTCACCGGCACCTCGGGTCCCGATCCCAGCACCAAGCCGGCTCATTTCCTTTCCCTTTCCTGTCAGCCGCGGCAGCCGGTATTCCAGACTGGCCAGTTCGACCTGCAGTTTACCTTCATGGGAGCGCGCCCGCTGGCTGAATATATCCAGAATCAGACTGGTACGATCTACTATTTTCAGTTCCAGGATCTTTTCCAGGTTCCGCATCTGTACCGGAGAAAGCTCCCGGTCAAATATGACCAGATCAGGTTCGCACTCGGCAATGACCTGCTTGAGTTCCTCAAGCTTTCCTTTACCCAGATAAGTTGCTCCCTGAATCCGATCCCGGGCCTGGATCATGACCGTCGTCACAACAGCGCCGGCAGCCTCCGTCAGTGCTTCCAACTCTGCCTGATAACTTTGGAACTCATTTTCCCGTTCTTTTTTAAGCTTAACCAGAACCAGTACAGCACGTTCTACCTTATTTATCACCAATTACCCCCGTCATTTTTTTCTATTCTTTGCTATCGTATACGAATATATCACTAAATTCTGTCTCGGTCATCAAATCTAGATACCTTAAAGCAAAAAAATTTTTAATGTATTTTATTGGACCTGAAAAACTTTGTGATCATTTACTTAATCGGCCACACAACGTAAGTCTTACTGTCCGGAATCAACAGGATCGCTGGGTCAATTTTTCAATGATCCTGTATTTCTCCCGGTATCCGAATTTCAGGCACAGTTTGAACCATCGACTGGCTAAAGCCTTGCTTTTAAGATCAATGACCCTGAAAATTTCAGCTGCCAGGTTATGTTTCAGGTATGTCTTATAAGAATTAGCATACGCTTTATTTCTTTTTCTTTCCGTTAGTGAAAGCAGAAGTGTTTTTAGAAGCTTTTTCTTTTGGGTGGGTATAAAGCAAACCTCATCAGCGATAGCTACAGCCTCCAGAAGTTCTTCCCCGCAAGCGCCGCGTAAAACCAACTGTGGGAAATTGACCCCCGCTTCCATGGAACTATCAACGGTAGCCCAAAAACGCGGGTTACATTCCAACATTTTTACTTCCTGATGATCCGAACCTATCCTCAGATCAAAATGGGCCACACCCGAAAATCTGATTGGCTGCAGAATATTGCGGCATACAGAAAGGATCTCCTCATTGCGGCAGAATTCCAGGCCTATATTCTTATGTTCCTGGATCGTCCAGGCTTTTATATCACCAGCTACCGAAAAGACACTGCAATCTACGTCCCGTCCAGGAATATACTCCTGTAATATGACCGGCAGCTGAAGTTCATTTATTTTTTCAGCAAAATCCAGATAACTCTGGTGAACTATGATACCTGCCCCTCCGGTCTGCTGCAGCGGCTTGGTAAGCGCCGGGAAGGGTAAATTGATGGCTTGACGACTGTCCGGGTTTTTTACCAGGATAGTTGCCGGTGTTGGTTGTTTAAGCTTCTGCAATAATTGATAAAAAGTCCATTTATTATCTAATTGCTGGATTAACTCGTGATTTGAAATCGGCGCGATACTGACCACTTCTTGTAAAGCATTTTTATTCCTGCTTACAAACATGATGCTCTGGCTGTCCACCGGCAACAACACCTCGCAAGCATGCGCTCGGCTCAAAGCGAGGATGGTGGTTACCAGTTCGTGGCCAGCGGAGAAGAATACCTGGTCAACTTCATAGAAAAGGTCACAAGCCTTAAATAATGCCATTCCCCTTGATGGATGAGAGCCGATGATAATCATTTTGTGCCCTTCCTGGGCCAGACATTTGGCAGTGCTTAGAGCCAAGGTATAATCGTTGGAAAGCAGCAGAACATTCATTAAGTGCACCCCATAAA
>CAZNPR010000006.1:6906-44862 GCA_964574965.1 uncultured Syntrophomonas sp.
GCCAAGGTATAATCGTTGGAAAGCAGCAGAACATTCATTAAGTGCACCCCATAAATAATAATCACAAGTGTTTACAAGAAAGATTTTAATGCTTTGTTCCGCATTATACAATGGGCGGAATTAAACCTACGCTTGCTCCGTTCGATTAAGTAAGCTATATTAAATCATAGGGAAGGTGGTTGGAATGTTGGACGCTTCCGGATTTGATTTGGAAAATACCATTATGGGTACGCTTCAGATAGAGATCACTGAATATACCCCAGAGCGCGTGATCGCCAGGATGCCTGTGACCCCCAGGACACATCAGCCATTTGGATTACTGCATGGAGGAGTATCGGTGGTGATAGCGGAGACAGTTGCTTCCGCTGGAAGCTATCAGTTTATTGATGCTGCCAATCAAAGAGCTGTAGGTCTGGAAATCAACGCCAATCACATCCGCAGTGTAAGCCAGGGGATCGTTACTGCTATCGGTTCTCCTGTTCATGTTGGACGCCGCACTATTGTATGGGATATCCGGATATATGATGAGGCGGAAAAACTGGTTTGCATTTCCCGCTGTACCATGTCGATCATTAATGTGTAAAATCACCACAAATCACAAGATCTTAATTATTTCTTAAAGCTTAAAGGGGCAGAAGCTGAGCCCCTGCCCCTTGCCGTTTATAATCCGTAAGCCCGGGCCAATATCGTAATGGGGTGGGTAACTTCCCGGTCTTTCACTTGGAATCCTATATAAAACCTGCATACCGGGCATTGAGTCAGTACGGCGTCTGCTTCGGTATTATTTATTTCTTTTAAACGCCGGTCCCTGATCTTTTCCGCCTGCTCCCGGTGTGACATAAAATAGGTCCCTGCTCCGCCGCAGCAAAGTTCAGGATGTTGCAACTCCCTGAGTTCAGCTTCCGGGATCTGGCCTAATAACTGCCGCGGTGCATCTTTGACTGTTGGAGACCAACCGCGGTGACAAGGCACATGATAACTCCATTTGATGTCCAGTTTGCCCGGCTGAACAATCAGCCCCTCGTTTTGCAGAAAATCAGTCACTTCCCACATTTTAGAGGTTACTGCGACGATCTGTTCCTGCAGCGGATCATCAGCAGCAAAACACCTGGCGGCTTTTTCCTTGAACATCATCCCGCAGGAAGTACAGTCGGTCACGATCACATCTACATCCAGCCCTGCGAATAATTTGATATTGGTTTCCACCATCGCTCGCGCGCTTTCCAGATCTCCTTCTCCCAAGGAAGGGATCCCGCAGCAGACCTGCCCGGGGGGAATGATGACTTCCATTCTATTATGATTTAAGACTTTGACTACCGCTTCACCAGTGTCAGGGAAAATGAAATTCGTCCCACAGCCGACGAAATATGCCACCCTTTTTTTCACTTCCCCGGCAGGCGAATAGTTGCCTGAATACATTTTGTCAAACGATTTGCCTGCCAACTGAGGAATTTCTTTGGTTGCCACTCCCATTTTCTGCGCAATAGAGCCGGCTTTGCCCAGGACCCCAGTCAGTCCCCGTTGTGTCAGCATCTTCCCCATCACAAACTGTTTTAAGCCTCCACTCTTTTGTTTGGTCCGGATCCGGGCAGCGATGATGATGTCATCAATCGGAAGTTTGCTGGAACAAGTCTGGGTGCAATTGGTACACAACAGGCATTGATCCAGGATTTCGTGCGCCCTGGGACTGTAAGTCATGCGGTCATGCATTAGTGTTTCTTTGATCAGCAATAGTCTGCTCTTAGCTACAAATGTCTCGCTCTGCTCAGTCAGGTATGAAGGACAGGTCGATTGGCAATAGCTGCAATGGGAACATTTTTCTATGATACTTTCATAGTCTTCCAGTCTAAGCATCATCGCCGCCCCCTTCCAACCATATTTTACCTGGATTCATGATGCCTTTTGGATCGAAGGCCTGTTTGATTCTTTTCATCAGTTCGATTTGGATATCTCCCAACTCCCATGCCAAGTATTTGGCTTTATGAATCCCGATCCCGTGCTCACCTGAAATCGTGCCGCCCATCTCTAGACCGGCGCGGGTCAGCCTGTCGATGGCGACTTCTGCTTTAGCAAGTATTTCAGGTGTTACCTGCGAGAACAAAACCGAAGGATGCATATTACCGTCACCTGCATGACCAGCCAATCCGATCATCACCCCTTCTTCCGCCGCAATGGCCTGCACCGTTCTCACCAAGTCAGGCAGCTTATTCCGCGGCACCGTGATATCTTCCGTGGTAGCCCGCTGGAAGATCGTCTGGATCAGGGGATAGACATTGGCTCGGGCCGTCCAGTAAGTTTGCGCCACTTTTGGATCGTCGATGCGCCTGACTTCTTTGGCCTTCATATCGTGGCAGATCTCTGTAACCAGTTTCGCTTCATATTCTACCTGGGATTCGGTGCCGTCAAAATACATGAACAAGTATCCTTCTCCATCGGTGGGCAATGGCGGGGAGAAGAAATTATTCATTACCGTGATAGCCAGTTTGATCAAAAACTCTATCATGCCTGGTATTGCACCCCGGGCAATAATTTCGGCGACGATCTCTGCCGCCTGTTCAAGGGTTTCACAGACCACAACGATGGTACGATTGGCTTCCGGCAAAGGCAGCAAGCGCAGATTGACCCCGGTAATGACTCCCAGTGTTCCTTCCGATCCGGTCATCAACCGCGTAATATCATAACCTACCGATTGTTTTACAAACTTACCTCCCGGATTAATGATCGAACCATCCGGCAGCACCACTTCCAATCCGGTCACATAGTTGCCGGTGGTCCCGTATTTCACTCCTCTTGGTCCTCCCGCCCGGGTGGCGACATTTCCCCCTATGGTGCAAACACTGGCGCTCTGGGGGTCAGGCGGATAGAATAGCTTCAATGGTTCCAGCTGGTCCTGGAATCTTTTTAATACGACTCCCGCTTCTACTCTGGCAGTCATATTATTCCTGTCAACTTCCTGAATGTGATTCAGCCTTTTTAGATCCATTACGATCCCGCCATGGACAGGCGTGCAGCCTCCAGCCAGGCCGCTGCCCGCTCCCCTTGGTGTAACAGGGATCTCTTTCGTGAAAGCATACTGCATGACTCTGGAAACCTCGGCCGTAGTGTGTGGTAATACCACCGCATCAGGGATCCTGCTCTTGAAATAATGCGTGGCATCATTCGCATAAGCAAGCATTTCCTCCGGTTGGGACAAAACCTGAGCCGGACTTAATAAACCGTTCAGATCTTTGATCAGACCTTGCATGTTGTTCCCCCCTTTTCTAAAGGATCCTTTGCCATATGTCACTATTTATTTATATGCTCATACCCGATCTTGAATACTTTGCGGTTCAGTTCCAGGGCATCACCTTTAAAACGTTGTTCCATGACCTTGTCATAATTTTCAGCGGTGAGAGGCACCTGGGGCAAAGCCGTCAGGGCACCCATGAGCAGTATGTTGGTGGCCTGGCTGTTGCCGGCTTCAACTGCCAGCCTGGTTGCTTCAATGATCTTTACATCGCTGCTCAGCTTTTTCAGTTCTGCTTCTATCGACTCCATGGAAGGATAAACTGCCTCCCCGCTTAAAACCCCCACCGGATAATTAGGACGGGAATCTGTAAGGATCAAAGTGGTCTTATTAGCGTAATCCCGAGCAACGCGCAGTGTATCAGTGGGTTCAAAAGAAACAATGATATCCGCCTGCCCCAGCGGGATCAAAACTCCATATTCAGTAGCAGCAGAGATCCTTACATGGCTCATGACTGATCCTCCCCGCTGCGAAGCACCGTATGTTTCCCCTACTGTGGTAAAATAACCTTGTTCGACCAAGGCTGAAGCCAGGAGTTCAGTAGCCAGAATATTTCCCTGTCCGCCGACACCACAGATAATAATATTCAGCGGATCTTTTACCAGTTCTTTACCCACGAGCTCCGCCTCCCTCCATCTTAATAGCTCCCGCAGGGCAAAGACTTGTACAAACCCCGCAGCCCACACACACAACTTCGTCTATTTTGGCTTTGCCTGCTTCATAGTCCCATATGTTACCGGGGCAGCCCCAGATCCGGCTGCAGAATCTGCCGCATCCGCAATCATCGCCCCGGCATAGATACTGGTCGACCCAAACTCTTGGTTTTTCCCGTTTGCGGACGGCCAGAGTGGCGCATTCCTGTTTGAGGATCAAGACTTTAAGGCCTTGTTGTTTCAGGAGATCATATACTTTGGAAGTTGTGCCGGAAATATCGAAAGGATCCGCCACTGTCACCGGACATCCAATGGCTTCTGCCACTTTTTGTATGGAAATCGGTTCTGCAGCCTTACCCATTGCCGTCAGCCCGATACCAGGATGAGGTTGAAAACCGGTCATGGCCGTAGCTGAATTATCCAAAACAACGAACAACATATTGGAATCATGGTATTTGGCATTGACCAGGCCCGGCAGACAGGAATGGAAGAAGGTCGAATCTCCGGCCAGCGCTAAGACGGGTTGTTTAAACCCAAAGCGGGTCAATTGCCCCATCCCTTCTGCCGCATTGATGCCGCCACCCATACAGCACAGGAAGTTATAAAGATAATGCCCTGCTCGCTGTCCCCCCATCGTGTAGCAGCCTATATCACCCATGACGACTCCCTGACCCTCTTGAATACGCAAAGTCTGTTTCAACAGGAAAAAAGACGCCCGGTGAGGACAACCTGCGCAGAAGGTCAATTCCCGCGCTGGCAGTGCAACTGCTTCTTCAGGCGGAATAACTGCTGTTTCCGGTCCTGTAAAAGCCGTCCCGGTCAAACGGGCCAGGGTATTCCGCACGATGTCCGGATTCAGTTCTCCGTTTCGAGGTAAGGCTTTTCCTCCATAGCGTCCCAGCAATTCCACCTGCAGTTCCAAGTGATAAGCAATGATCCCGGCAATATTCTGTTCCAGGAAGGGATCTACTTCCTCGACCACCAATACTTTTCCGGTCTTAAGCAGATGTTTGACGATAAAGTTTTCCGGCAGTGGATAAGTCGTGCCGATCTTTAATATCCCTATTTTGTCCTGGAGTCCTAAAGCTTCAACTGCTTCACTGCTGTACAACCAGCCAGTGCCGCAGGTAACAATAATGATTTCTGGCTTCTCCGGCCCCTTATACCAGTTAAAAGGGGATGCTTCAAATATGGCCTGCGCCTGATCAATTTTTGCGATTTGTGCATCTTTAAACCAATTGATGGCAACCATGCGGTCCCATTCACCAATGATAGCGGGAGATTGTTTTTCCGGTGGCAGTTCATCCAGGGTAACACTGCTGCGGCCATGGTTGATCCTGGTCACTGTCCGTACCATCACCAGTTGCTGCAGTTGCTCAGAAAGTTCATAGCCCCACTTGACCATATCTTTGGCTTCCTGCATATTGGCCGGTTCCAGCATAGGAAGACCTGCCGAACGCGCCTGGTGCCTTGAATCGAATTCGTTGGTGCTGGAATGGGCGCTGGGGTCATCGGCTACCACCAGTACCAGTCCTCCTTTCACACCCGATAATGATGCGCTGTGCAGGGCATCCCCTACCACCAACAATCCGTTTTGTTTCATGATGCACAAGGAACGGACCCGGGCAAATGAAGCCCCCAGGCATGCTTCCAGAGCACAAGTCTCATTGGTGGACCATTCCGCGTAGAGATCCATTTTATCAGCTACATGGCCTAACATCGTCAGGATCTCAGAGGACGGCGAACCGGGATAGGCAGCGGCAAAACGGATGCCGGCTTCGATAGCCCCCCGTGCAATCGCTTCATTTCCTTGCATAAGATAGGTCTTTCCGGGTTCATCAGTAGTAATCATCCATTCCATCGTTATTTCACCATCCTTTCTGCCAATTTCCTGACCTGAGCATACATTTCACTGTTCAAGTCAATAAAAGGTTTGACCCCTCTGTCAAAGGCAGCCTGTATGTTATTCAGGTTGCGGCTCTTTTTGCCTATCGATGCTGCTTTGAGACGTTTCAATTCATCTTCCGGATAATCTTCACATACGAGATACCCTTTATCGATGGCCTTATCCAGAAGATCCTGCCCTTTTGCAGAACGGACAATAACGGTATTCCAACCTTTCTCTGCTTCAAATGCACCAACCGAAATGTCTGCCAGTTCTGAAGTCATATCCACACAATAACCGCAGCCCGGCTTATTGAATTTTTTCACTTCATCCAGGGACAAAGTATGTTCACCTTTGTCGGTCTTCACTACAAAGCCATGCTGTGGAATTCCCAGGCTTTCGATCTTCTCCCCCGGGAACTTATTCTGCAGATATTCTTTAAAATCCCAGCCTAAAGACCACATACAGAATAGGCCAATGCTGATCAAGTCCAGTGGTGGTTTATCCGGACGACGGTTAAAGTCCATCTTACGCATGGCCTGGATTTGGCAGGGCCGTCCTACCACCGCTATCTTTTGGACTTCGTTAGTCTGGGCTTCAATAATTTTTCGCAAACCGGGAGAAGCCAGAAATCGAGAGCCTGCTGCCTTTTCAATATCATCTATATCCACAGCCAGAAATGGCTCCGGGGTCACATGATCGTCACTGCCGGTCAATAAAACTACCTGCGACAGTTCATCTTCCATGATGGTTTTCACCAGATTGCTGACTGTCCCGCCATCCTGCTGTCCTTTCACACCTTGGGCAGCTTTCACTTTATAAGCCTCAAAATACGGCCCAATTTCGATATTCCCTGGTGTATCCGACAGATATCTGTCACCGATAGCCTGCCAGTCGGCAAATGTTCGTGGACACACTGCGTAACAGCGCCCTTCCCCCACATTACAATCGAAACGCATCACCAGATGGTCCTCCATATTGGCAATATACGGACACCAATCCAGACAGGCGCCGCACAGGGCACATGTAGAGCTTTGGAAAACTTCGTTTTTCAGCTCCATTCCTCCAGGCATTCGATCCCCTCCTTTTACTATTTTGGAACACGTCTCTTAACGTTTTAAGCCAACGCCCCTCTGTTCAGCTCAGTCGAACGTTTTTCCGTTTTCGCTTTGCCTCCACTTTCGACAATTGAATGAATTTTCCTTCTATTTTAAATATTTATATTATTCTTAACGGGGTTTCAAACCACTTGCGCGGTGACAAAACTGAAAGATACATTCTCATAAATCGTATAACAATGTATAATATAGGAAATAAAATGGATAAAAGCAGAGAAAAGGAGGGTGAATATTTTTGAAAAAAATATTTCTTTCTGCATTACTCGTATGTCTGATGGTGACAACACTATTGCCGGCCCCGGTTGCAGCCGTTCAATTTCCTGATGTGAAAGACCACTGGGCAGCAACATATATCGACAGCCTTGCCGGCGCTGGCTATATTAAAGGATATCCTGACGGTTCTTTCAAACCCGATAATCCTATGACCAGAGCCGAGTTTACAACGCTTTTGATTTCCAGCATGGGTCTCGCTCCGGATGCTTCCACTGCCAACAGCTTTAGTGATATAGGCAAACATTGGGCAAAGAAATACATAAATGAAGCAGTCCGGCAAGGCATATTGATCCCAGCTGAATATCCTGCCGGTTTGGTGCCTGACGGCAATATCAAAAGAAGTGAAGCGGCTGCCATGCTGATACGAGCACTGGGCGAAGCACCCGACAGCGGGCCCCTGCCTCCTTTTACTGATTTATCTTCAGTAGAAAAAAGTGATTATAAAGCTTATATCAAAAGAGCCTTCGATCTGAAATTGCTGCAGGGATTTCCCGGCGGAGAATTCAAGCCCTTTACCGATATGACCAGAGCCCAGGTTGCCAAAGTGCTCACTGACTTTTTAACGCTGGATAACGGATCCGCTCCGCAGCCAATACCTGCAGTGACCGGTGATATTACTTCCATTGCCATCGGCGAGGAGCAATATCAACTAAGCCAGTATCCAGTCACTTTTAAATTTGCCTATTCATCAGTACCTCTTAATTCTATTACTGTTAATGGAGATCAGCTCACTGTCAATGGCAGTTATACCTTTTTCGCCAACAGTCCTTTAGGCAATCCGGGCCTGATCATCAACAACAGCCTGTATACCATCAGCAAATATACCTTAAGCGGCAAAATTCTGGTAGCGTTTCCTGAATCACGCATGATCAATTCCCTGGAGATCGGCGGCTATAAGTATAACAGCGATTTTGTAAAGTTATATATCAATTCGGCCAACAGCGATCACTATCTGGCTGATATGAAGATCATTGATGAATACACGGTTGAAATCGACGGCAAATCCTATGATCTGCTGGAAGACCGCCTGACGATCACCCTGGGGGATAAATTCTATGACATTACCAGACTCGACCTGTCTTCTGCTGCTCCCCTGATCCTGAAAGAAACTGACCGGGTAATCGTGGAAGGAATGCGTATATCTGATATATCCGCCATATTTATCGATGACAGTACTGTATCCCTTGACGATATAGATGACATCGAATTTATGATCGATATGAAAAAGTATGATCTGGATGAAGTAGTCGTCGATGCTTCCGGCAGCTTTACCGTTGACCGTGACACCTTCTCATTTGATGAAGTGTCCATGTATATCGACGGGCAGGTCCATAGAATTGAAGATATCGAGCTATACCGCAATAAATTCATTTTTTACTGTGTAGAAAGCAATAATGATGATTTTGTCCTGGTCAATGGTAAATACTACGATATTGATGATGTTGAGATCATTAAAGATACCACGATTTACGATCTGGACGAGGTGCTGGTCATTGACCGGGATCTGGTCAGGATCGATGGCAGACGTTATGAAGTTGACGAAGACTTTTATGCAAGGATCGATAATGAATACTATACAATTGACCGCATCGACTTTGACGAAGACCTGGAATTGATCGTAATGAAACTGACTGAGTCCGATGGGCCTGCTGTGGGCAACCAGCCTGAACGTATCATCTTCTATGTAGATGACATGAAATATCAGGACGGAGTCGACAGCAACACGGAAATATATGCTGGCCGTAACTGGGTGGATTTTGATAAAATAGCCATAATCGATCCTGCTACTTTCAGCTATAGCGGCAAATACTATGATCTGATCGGAGCAGATATCAGTCTGGATGGTGACGAATTCGTTGTGAACGATACTTCCTGGACAGGATCCCGGCAAATTTTCACCTTGTATATGGAATAAAAAAGTGGGTATCCTTCCAGAGCGGACAGAAAAGCGGGCTATTGCCCGCTTTATATTTCTTATTATTTAAGCCAAAATGAAAGCTCTTTTAATCATCTTCAGCAGTAAACTCCGATTTATCTGCACTGCATATGGGGCAAACCCAATCATCGGGCAAATCTTCAAATTCGATTCCTGGCTGGATATCATTTTCCGGGTCCCCAACTTCGGGATCATAAACATAACCACAAACATTGCATTCATATTTATTCATCTTACCTGTCTCCCTTCCATTTTGCTCCGTTATTATGTTGATATCGCCGCTAAATAAAATACTCTGTATTAGATTATCTTTATTTACAGCGATTATGGCAAGATAATTTTACCATCCGCTGATCGTGATCATTCTGTTTCTTCAAATTCCGATTTTCCAGCCAGGCAGAGTGGGCAAACCCAGTCATCCGGCAGATTCTCAAAAGCAGTTCCCGGAGGGATACCGTTTCCCGGGTCACCTTTCTCAGGATCATAGATATAATTACAAAAAGTGCATTGATATCTGATCATTCCCGATCTCCTTTCTGTGTAGTTTTCTGGTCTGGTCTTCTACGTTCGCTTTATTTAATTAACAGCATAGCAAATTTATATTCGGGCGTCACCTGCAATTCCGGGCCATTCTCGGCTATTTAAATCTAAGGTATGCATTCCGTGACACTCTGGAATTCTTTCAGTATAAAACCATCCGATCGGGCAAAAAATATCTTGCAGACATAAATTTGAAAGGAGCGCGCTATGAAACATAACCCGGATGACCGACGTGATAACGTAGATATATTGCAGGAAAACATCAATAATACCCTGGAAAATATTCGACTGGCCGAGGAGACCATGTCCGAAAGCGATAATGAAGAAATGAAGCAGGATATTGCTGCTAAAAACCAAAGACGAAAAGAAGCCCTGAACAATATGAGACATGAAATCAAAGACGAAGCTGAAGCTTATGAAAGCGGATATGATGACTGAATAGCTTGCAGGGCTTTCCGTTAAAAAATTCTATTATTGATAAAGGAAAAAGCTGCCCGTTGCGGCAGCTTTTCTTGATTTTCAGGTTTATCTTTAATGAAATCGCTTTAGTGGATCGACTCAGCGATTTTGACATATAACCAGGGACTGAGGCAAAACACTCCGGCTTTGATTCTATTCTTTATTTTCAGCGGTTTTCCCAGCACGAATCCCCTTCGCAGCAAATGCCGGTACGGAGGGCGGTATAACTTGCCCATAAAAACTGCAAACAAGAATTTCTGCAGCAAGAAATCATTGAAGTATTTGCGTTTTTCTTTGTCTCCTATCTGCGCATAAAACTTCTCCAGTTCGTAACAAGTCTTAAGCAGATCGATCCCGTTTTGCGTCCTGTCCTTGGCAGTGGTACATGAATTTTCCCGCAACAAATAGATATAAAATGCCGAATCCATATATTTGACCCGCTGGGCTTTAAAAAATACCGGGGGTATCCACAGTTCATCCTCGTGCATCACATCTTGGAAAAACAATCGATTATCAAGTAGAAATTTCCGGTCGTACATATTCAGCCAGCAGCCAGTTCCCATAAAACCCTGCTTGAGGCACAGGTACATAAAATCGGTCCCCGGATAGACTCGATTGGGAAAAGTACGTTTAAACGAATCATAATACCTGATCTGCCCGTCGATCATTCGGCAGCAACTGCCAGCAAGAATATCTAATTGATGTGTCTCCATTTCCCTTACCATCGGTTCATAGGCATCAGGGAAAATAAAATCGTCTCCATCTACAAAGGCGATATACAAACCGCGGGCCATTTTCATGGCCGCATTCCTGGCCATTGATACTCCTTGGTTTGACTGGTGGATGACCCTGATCCTTTCATCTTTTCCGGCGTATTCATCACAGATCTGCGGACAATTATCAGTTGATCCGTCATCTATCAGGATCAGTTCAAGATCAGTAAATGTCTGGGCTAAAACAGATTCAATACAATGGGGCAGATATTCTTCCACATTATAAATCGGCACGATAACGCTCAACTTTGGTTCCATCATAATCCTCCGGCATGACTGCTTTAAATATGTTATTGCTATTATATAATGTCTCAGGACACACAGGGTATTTTTCTGGCATGTTTCCTGCTTTCATTTGATACCAATGGTCTTTTTGACTGGGATATGCTTGACACTGCCGCTAAGAGCTAATACGATTATTCTAATGCTTAAAGGGGGGATCCAAGTGATATTGATTACTGGCGGAGCGGGATACATAGGCAGTCATACGGCTGTTGAGCTGATGATGGCAGGCCATGAAGTTATTATCATGGATAATTTCAGCAACTCCAAACCCCGAACCCTTGAGCTGATCAGGACTCTTGCCGGAAAGGACTTCCCCTTTTATGAAGCTGACATGTTAGGCCCCACAGCCCTGGAAGAAATTTTTACCCGTCACAAAATAGAAGCTGTCATCCATTTTGCTGGATTCAAGGCAGTTGGGGAATCAGTGGCGCAGCCGGTCCTTTATTATCACAACAATGTAGCCGGCACCATCAATCTTCTGCGAACCATGTGCAAGCATGGGGTCAGGCAGATGGTTTTCAGCTCTTCGGCCACCGTTTATGGCAAACCTCATACTGTACCGATCACTGAAGACTTTCCCGTGGCGGCAGTCAACCCTTATGGCAGCAGCAAACTGATGATAGAGCAGATTTTAAATGACCTTTATATCTCTGATCTCCAATGGCGGATCTGTATCCTGCGCTATTTCAATCCCATCGGCGCCCATCCCAGCGGTCTGCTCGGGGAAGACCCCAATGGCATTCCCAACAACCTGATGCCCTATATTGTTAAAGTAGCATCCGGGCAGCTGCCTGTACTAAACGTATTTGGCAGCGATTATCCGACGGCAGACGGAACCGGCGTGAGAGACTATATTCATGTGGTGGATCTCAGCCTGGGTCATCTTAAAGCTTTGCAGAAAATCTCGGCGGAACCGGGTATTAAAACTTATAATCTAGGAACTGGCAGAGGGTACAGTGTCCTGGAAGTGGTCGATGCTTTTGAAGCTGCAACCGGGCAGAAGGTACCCTATCAAATCGCCCCCAGACGGCCCGGTGATATCGCGAAATGCTATGCCGATCCATCGAAAGCCAGGGTGGAACTAGGGTGGCAGGCTGCACGCAGTCTAACGGATATGTGTGTGGATGCCTGGAGATTTGCCCATCCAGCAGTATGACCGGATATACTTTTCATTAACCGGCAAGCCCGACCATTCTCTTGTACTATCGCAAGACTCTGCTATATTCAGCGATGATTTTCTCGATGCTGAAATTCTCCTGCAGCTTTTCCAGCACTACGGGCGCAGGGCGCTTAAACCACCAATCTTCCCAGGTGAGTTCCTTTACATATCGTTCTCTTTGACCAGACATTTCCAATATCTCCAAAGCTCCGCCCGGGTTTTCCAAACTGATCACCGGGCAGCTGCAGGCGATCGCCTCCAGCAAAATATTAGGCAGTCCTTCATATAATGAACTTAAAACAAACAGATCCGCATGGCTGATCCAACGGTAAGGATTTTCCTGATAACCAGGCAAATGGATTTTGTCCTGCAGACCTAAATTTTCGATCAATTCTTCCAATTTGCCCCGCAGTTGTCCCTCCCCGATGATCCATAAATGCGCCTGCGGTTTTTTCTCCAATAAAGCAGGGAAGGCCATGATCAGTCGTTCAAAGCCCTTTTGATACGCCAGTCGTCCGGCCGCGATCACATGTAGGCCTTCTTCCGGAAAAGGGCTGCCCAGCCCTGCTTTGGCTCTGACCTCCCCGATATCGACCGGATTGTATATCACTTGCTGATTTTTCAATTTCATTCCCAGTACCTTTTCCAGATCGGCTGCCATATATCGACATAAAGATATGATGCCATCACTCTTTGGATAGAGCCATTGGTTCAATCTTACTTCACGCCTGGTTGCCGGACCATATTCTATCAGTCCGGACTGGGCTATGGTTTCCCGGATAATGACCCTGGTATAGGAGGGGAAAAAACTTTTGATCATCAGTATTTGCCGGCTGAATCCTCCCAGAGTAGGAAAGACCACCTGGATCCTGTTTTTCCATATCAGGCGTATGATCTGGGGAATGGCATAACGGAGCTTGCTTCTCTTCAGGATAAAGGTCGTAACATCTGCCGGCACTTCGGCCAAAAATTCTCCTCCATCTTTGATCAGCAGCAGAAATATCTCAAATTGCTCCCGGGGAAGCCTCTTTAACAGGTGGAGCGTTACCCTTTCTGCTCCCCCTGCTGACATGACTGGCAGCATGATCATGATCCTGGTTTTCGCTGTTTTTTCATTCTCGCTTTTCAAGACTGGCAAGCTAATTCTTCCCTCTTTCCTGGTTGTGGATTATTAAGCAATGCTCATTTCTCTTTCCGTGAACAGAATTCCTTGTGAAGTATTTGGCTGCAGCCTATTTCTTCTACTGACTTGGTTGGCAAACCCATTGACAATTTTGTCAGCGGCCAGGCATCGCGCAGGCTTCAATATTCATTAAAAGGGTAACCTTTTGTGTAAAAAATGTCACTTAGTATATTTCCTATCTGGCAAGTATCCCCTCATTGCGCGATTGTCTTTCGTGGCATAAAAGTTGCGAAACATATAGAAAAACGTGAAGGGGGTATGACAGCTTCGATAACAGATCCATATTTAACTTTAAGGGGGTTTATGAATGGCTACCAATTACTTATTTGACCATAGAGACCATAAATTTATCTATAAAGAATGGCTTGATATGGAAAAGCTTTTGTCTTTTGAAGCTTATCGGGATTATTATACCCTGGACGACTTTGATATGTATCTTAATTTGGCTTATAAACTGGCCAGGGAAGTAATGGCACCTGCCAATGATGAAGGCGATCAGCTGCATGCGCAATTTTCGGACGGCAAGGTCAAAACGCCGCCCTCTTTCAAGACCGCTTACAATAAGGTAATGGAAATAGGTCTGGGGGCACAATCAGCAGATCGTGAGACAGAAGGGAAAATGCCGCTCAGCTTGAACTGTTCGATCGCCGAAACCCTTATGGCATCGAACCTGGCTCTGGTGATTTATTGGGGATTGACCTCCGGGGCGGCCGGAGTCATTCAGAAGTATGCCGACCCTAAATATAAAGAACTTTTCCTGGCCAAACTATTCAGCGGTGAGTGGGGCGGGACCATGAATCTGACCGAACCCGGGGCCGGCTCCGATGTAGGCGACATTCTGACCAAAGCCTATCCCACCGGCACACCTGGGATATATAACATAAAAGGAACCAAGCAATTTATTACCGCCGGCGACCATGATTTGACCGAGAATATCATTCATCTGGTCCTTGCACGTATCGATGGCGGCCGGGAAGGTACAGCCGGCATTTCGCTTTTTATGGTCCCCAAATATTGGGTCAATGATGACGACACTCTTGGTGAAGCCAATGATGTGCAAACGGTAGGGATCGAAAATAAGCTGGGTGTTAAGGGTTCTGCCACCTGTGTTCTATCCTATGGTGAAAACAATAACTGCCGTGGCATACTGCTGGGAGAACCGCCAGGGGAAGACGGCAAAGGCCAGGGAATGAAGCAGATGTTTAATATGATGAACGAAGAACGTCTGGGAGTCAGCAGTATGGCACTGGCCAATGCTTATGAAGCTTACTTGAATTCGCTCCAATATGCCCAGGAAAGAATACAGGGCCGTCTGATCACTGACCCAAAAGGACCCCGGGTCAAATTGATCCAGCACGAGGATATCCGCCGCATGCTGATGTATCAGAAGTCGATCATTGAGGCCATCCGGGCCTTGATCGTTCAGACATATTATTATATAGACCTTTCCCATGACAGCCCTGATGAGGCTGAGCGCGAATTTGCCGACATGATGGTTCAAATCAATACACCCCTGTGCAAAGCTTATGCCTCTGACATGGTCTGGCGGACTGTCGCTGAAGCGATTCAAATCTATGGCGGGTATGGTTTCATCGAAGAATATCCCGTCGCCCAGATTGCCCGTGATTGTAAAATTCATTCTCTATGGGAAGGGACCAACTATATACAGTCCATGGATCTGGTCGGACGAAAATTTATGATGGGCGGAGGAAAACCTTTTAGACTCTGGTTAAAGCAGCTCGGGCAGTTTATTGAAAGCCAAAAAGGAAATACGCAGTTTGCCAAAGAATTTGCAATGCTTTCCCGTGCTTTCTCGGCTTACCAGGGTATTCTGGCAACCCTCATGAATTTCTTACAGGAAGGAAACATTCCCATGATGCCGCTTTTCTCGACCAGGATCCTACACGCTACCGCCATGCTCTATTGCAGTTATCTCCTTTTAAGCCAGGGACTGATCGCCGCTGTTAAACTGGATGAATTAAGTTCTGACCATTATGACGTTCCTTTTTATCATGGCAAAGTCGCCAGTGTCAGATTTTATCTGCTGAATATCTTACCCGAGATCTTTACCATACAGCAGGTTTTGGAACAGGGTGATACAACTCCCCTGGAGATTGCCACTGATAGTTTTTAAAGCACTACATTATAAATGCAATTCAATTATTATCATATCTTTAAATCGATCTATCCAGTCCTCATCAATGAAAAGAGGTGGTCGTCATGGATTTTAACCTAAGCAAAGCAGAACAGTTGATCCAAAAATCTGCCCGGGAATTCGGTCAAAAAGTCTTAGAGCCTGCTGCCGCGAAGATTTTTAACAGCAACCATATTTCTACCCAAATAATCGAAGACCTGGCAAGTCTGGATATGCTGGCCATCCCTTTACCGGAAGAGTATGGCGGCGGTAATGCAGGTTATCTTTCCTATATCCTGGCCATGGAGCAGTTATCCCGTGCCTGCTCAGGGGTCGGCATGATCATTTCGGTCAATACTGTAGGGTTGACCGTCATTCATGCATTTGGTACTCCGGAACAAAAACGGCAGTATCTGCCCCGAGGCGTCACAGGCGCTGAATTACTGTCCTTTGCTTTTACCGAGCCGGGCACAGGTTCCGACCCGAAGCAGTTGACAACGACTGTCATCCGCGATGGAGATCATTATGTTATCAATGGGACCAAACGTTTTATCAGCAATGCAGGGTACAAAGGGCCCATGGTAGTGGTGGCCAAAGAGGCTGAAACCGGCAGAGCCAGCGCCTTTATAATCGATAAATTTTGTCCGGGCTACTCGCTTTCAGAACCATGGAATAAAATCGGCGCACATGGCGGTTGCTTATATGATGTGTATCTGGATAATGTTCGGATCCCGGCAGAAAATTTGCTGGGGGAAAGCGGTCAGGGGCTGTTGGTTTTAAAAACCGCCATGATATTCGGAAAAATTGGTTTGACCGGATTGTTTCTTGGCGGATGTCTGGCAGCTTATGAAGAAGCTTTGCATTACGCCCGGACCAAGACCCACCGCGGAGAACCCATTGCCAGTAAATTTCAGCATATTCAGATCGCTGTTGCTGATATGGCAATGAAATACGACGCAGCTAAATGGTATGCCTATCATCTGGGATTTGTTGCTGATAATACCAAAGATATGATGCTGTTAGTCAAAGAAGCCGCTTTGTGTAAAGTATTCGTTGCTGAGGCTGCCGTTGATTTAGCTCGAATAGCCATGAACATTCATGGTTCTTACGGAGTAATGCAGGATTATAAAATAGCCCGGCTCTGGGGCGATGTGATCATTGGACCGCAGGTAGAAGGGACCGCTTCACTACTGAAGATATTAGCGGCCGGGATGATCATTGATCGTGGTCCATTTTAAAAGGAGGAACTGCTTATGAATTATCAAGAGATGTATGCACAAAAGAAATGCAGTGCGGAAGAAGCTGTGAAACTCATAACCAGTAATGGGGGCAGCCTGATTGCTCCGATTGCTGCGGGTCAGCCCCGGAAAATTTTTGATGCCATGGCAGCCAGAAAAGATGAATTGACTGGGGCAGGTTTCTTTTCCACGCTGGATGTTTATCCTTCTGCGATCTGGAAATTGGAAGAAAGTGATCATATTCTGGTGGACAGCGGTTTCGTTGGCGGTCAGATGAGGCCCGGACTGCATAAAGGCATTTTCACCTACAGCCCGGTGAAATTTACTGATGCCCCAAGAGAAGTTGCCAGGCGTTATAATGATACAGCAGCTTGTGTGGTATCGCCCATGGATAAACATGGATATTTCAGTATGGGATGTTCTGTTGATTATACGTATACAGCAGCCAAAAACTGCCGCAGCATCATCGTTGAAGTAAATAAATATATGCCGCGCACCCATGGTAAATGCTGGCTTCATATTTCCGAAATCGATGCACTGGTTGAAAATGACGTTCCTCTCCCCGCCCTGCCCCCGGCTTCCTTTGATGAAAAAGATAAAACCATCGGCAAACTTATTGCTGACCAGGTACCAGATGGAGCCTGTATCCAGATTGGTGTAGGAGCTGTTCCCAATGCTGTGGCTTTGTATTTGGAGACTAAAAATGACCTGGGCGTTCATTCGGAAATGTTTACCGATTCGATCTATCGTCTTCAGAAGAAAGGGATCGTTACCAACAAGAAAAAGAATTATCGCAGTGATGTTTCCGTATCGACTTTTGCAGTTGGTTCTCAGGAAATGTATGAATGGATGGATGATAATCCCGCTTTAGTCATGCTTCCTGTAAATGAAGTGAATGATCCGTATATCATTTCCCAAAATGACAACGTACTATCCGTTAATGCCGCCCTCAGCGTTGATCTTACCGGCCAGGTATGCGCTGAGTCCTTTGGTCCCCTGCAATGGTCCAACGTCGGCGGGCAGCTTGATTTTGTCCAGGGAGCCTACCGTTCCCGCGGCGGTAAATCTTTTATCACCCTTTATTCTACCGCTAAAAATGGTACAGTCAGTAGGATCACACCCCAGCTTGCCCCCGGTTCTCATATAACAACTCCCCGGACTGAAACCCATTACATTGTTACTGAATATGGCATTGCCTTGATCAGAGGTTTAAGCGCCAGACAAAGAGCCCTGAATCTGATTGCCATAGCTCATCCGGATTTTCGTGATCAACTTCGTTTTGAAGCAAAAAAGCTAGGGTTGATTTAGCTGCATAAACAAAACGGATCTTCTTAAATCATCAAACCGGCATAAACTTTTGAGAGGGGGGAAGCGGTTGAAAGGCCAATTGCATATTCATACCACCGCTTCGGATGGCAGGCTTACTCCCCAGGAAGCAGCAGATCTATATTCCAGCCTGGGATTTGGTTTCATTGCCTATACCGATCACGACCACCTATTAAAGCCAAATTATCGGGAGATGATCGCCGCTGTCAAAACAGAACTCCTGGTTTTTACCGGAATAGAACATACGGTCAGTACCCGCTGGGGTTACGTACATGTCAATCAAATCGACGGGGAGCAGGAAAAACTATTCGTTTTCAACCATCCGGCTGATTATGGGTTATCCGTCAAACAGGTCCGGGAAGCCATGGAAGATGTATTGCAAAAATATCCGATCGCCGCAGTGGAGATAACCCATATGGGGTTTTATACGCCTGATTTTGACACTGATCTTCTCTCCTATCCAAAGCTGGCAACCGATGACTCCCATAACAGCCTGGCCTGTGGGCGGACCTGGATAGAAGTTGATTGCAAGCGAGATAAGGACGAAATCATTCGTCAGATCAAGTGCGGTAATTTTCACTGTGGTTATGCCCGGGGCAGTAAAAAAAACAGTAAGACCGGTTAAAAAAGCCAGTGCAGCAGGATGCAAGCTGAGAAAACCCGATAAGCTATGCATTATTTAAATAAAGGAGTTGTTTTTATGACTAAAAAAAATAGAAACGTAGGCATTATTGGCATTGGGCAGACTGAATATTCCAGCCACAAGGAATATCAGAACCAGCCGGAAATGATCAATGAAGCCGTGCGGGCTGCCCTTAAAGATGCCGATCTGACCATTGATGACATTGATTGTATCGTACATGGTAATATGGAACTATTTGAATGCGTTCATCAGCCGGATCTTTGGCATGCACTGGGAACAGGCGCTTATGGGAAGCCGGAGTTCAGGATCACCACCGGCGGCACTACCGGAGCTACATTAGTCTGTGCCGCGGATAACCTGGTCGCCTCAGGCATGTACGATATCGTTATGGCCATTGGCTTTGAGAAATTACAGGAAGCCGGCAGCACCACAGCCGGTATAACCAATATGGCGGACGCATTATGGATGCGTCATTTCCAGACGGGTGCACTCTTAGGGGCTCCGGCCAATAATATTATCAACGAATTTGGTGAAGAACGTTCACGAAAAGCAGCGATGAAATACCGTATCATGATGGATAAAAACGCAGCATTAAATCCCAGAGCTCACAGAAGATTCGGGCTGGAATATGAGCAGATGGATCATCTAATGGAAACTTCCCCGCCCCTTATAGGAGAACTGCGGCTGATCCATATGTGTTCCCAAAGTGACGGCGCCTGTGTTTTGATTTTTGCCTGCGAAGAGAAAGCCAAAGCTATATCGCCCCATCCGGTATGGGTAAGAGACCATATTGCTGTGCATAAAGAAGAAACAGTTTCCAACAACTTCGCCTGGGAAATGCCCGAAACCAGTCACCGGCGAGCCGCCAAAAAGCTCTTCGCCCGCAACGGCATTACCGATCCGTTAAAATATTTTGACGTTTTCGAGATGTATGATCCTTCCGCCTGGTGGGGAGTCGAATGGATCCGGGACTTTTTCCTGCTGGAAGGTGACGAACATTTTAAATTGCTGGAGAATGATGAACTGAGCCTGAACGGAAAAATGCCGATCAATCCGTCCGGCGGCGTAACTTCTGCCAACCCTATCGGCGCTACTGCCATTGCCAGGGCAGCCGAGGCGGCGCTGCAGGTCCGCGGGGACGCCGGCTCCCACCAGTTAAAGAAGGATGTCCGTCATGCTCTTTCCTCAGGCTTCGGCGGTACCCTTTGGACCGTGCTCATCATGTTGGAAAAAGATCTGGACTGGCAGTAAGCAGTTGCTATCTATTAGTAAAATTGCAAAATAGTAAAGAAGTGAAAACAATCTGCAAGCTCCCCCTTAAGGGAGTTTTTTTTTAACTTTCATTGCACTGTTCTTGTCAATTTTGTCATTTCAAAGGCAGCGATGTCAGTGGCTTTAAGTGCTTAATGCCCTCTTCACGTATGACTTCCGCTTTTTTATGCCTTTTCTGTCAGTCGCATTTGCGTATTGCTCTGCTTCCCACTCACCAAATCCCCAAACTATAGGGATTATGTTTATTGGCATAGGGTTTGCTTTATACATGGGAAAGGCTGCGGAGGGGGGATGGAAAGCACCCATTTAACTTACATCGGAATAGAAAGGTGGGAAAAAATTGGAACTGGGAAAAACCATTAATGAAATTCAAATTGGAGATTCAGCCAGTTTCACCAAGACCATCAGTGAAACTGACGTCTATCTCTTTGCCGGGATTACTGGTGACTTTAACCCCATGCATATGAATGAAGAGTATGCCAAAATTACACCCTTCAAAACCAGAATTGCACATGGTCCTATTGCCGCCAGCTTGATCGCACCGGTATTAGGTCTCAAATTACCAGGTCTGGGAACCATCGCCGTGGAAAGCAGTTCCCGTTACCTGGCACCTACTATGATCGGTGATACCATAACGGCTCGCGGAGAAGTGATTGCCAAAGACGAACCAAAGAATCTGGTAACGATGAAGCTTACCTTTACGAATCAGCACGGTACGGTGGTAATTGATGGCCAGGTAGTAGTTATGCCTCCACTGGAGAAGTTCCGCGCCAGGATAAAAGACTTATAAGTATGGTATGGAAGATCGAGCCGGAAACATTTTTTGCAGGGAGGAGAGAAAAATGCCAAAAATTATTGACGCTGCTACCGCCATCAAGCAGATAAAAAGTGGTGATACCGTTATGATCGGTGGCTTTATGGCGGTCGGCACTCCGGAAAACCTGGTCGATACTTTGATCGAACAAGGTACCGGTGATTTGACCGTTATATGTAATGACACCGGTTTCATTGGTTTAGGTATCGGTAAATTAATTGTAGATCATCGAATTAGCGAGCTGATGGCCTCACATATCGGCACCAACCCGGAAACCGGCAGGCAGATGAACGCTGGTGAAATAAAAGTTACGCTGATGCCGCAGGGAACTTTAGCAGAACGTATTCGTGCCGCCGGTTATGGACTGGGCGGCGTTCTGACCCCCACCGGTTTTGGTACGGTCGTGGAGGAAGGAAAAAATACCATCGAAATTGAAGGCGTTCCGTATTTGCTGGAACTGCCCATCAAGGCCGATTATGCCCTGCTTCATGCCAAAGTAGGCGATAAAGCCGGAAACCTTATGTATCACGGAACCATGTATAATTTCAATCCTGTTATGGCGATGGCTGCCAATACTGTCATAGCTGAGGTGGATGAGATCCTGGAAGACAGTTTCCTGTCCCCCGACAGTATCCATACCCCCGGGATCGTAGTTGATTTCCTGGTCAAGAAAGCGTGGTGATGCAAATGGACAGCAGAGAATTGATTGTGACCCGCATAGCTCAAGAACTGAAGCCCGGTTCGGTGGTAAATCTGGGTATCGGCTTGCCCACCCTGGTAACCAAATACTTACCGGAAGGAATAACACTGCAATCAGAAAATGGCATGCTGAATATGGGTCCGCCTGCCCCCAACGGAGACGCAGACCCCTATATATGTGATGCGGGCGGCAAAAAAGTTACCATTTTACCCGGGGGTTGTTTCTTTGACAGCGCCACATCCTTCGGCATCATCCGCGGCGGGCATGTGGATGCCACCGTACTGGGCGCATTGGAAGTGGATCAGAACCGCAACCTGGCCAGTTGGATGATACCGGGCAAGATGGTCCCGGGTATGGGCGGCGCAATGGATCTGGTCGTGGGAGCCAAAAGAGTGATCATTGCCATGGAGCATTGTGCCAAAGATGGCTCGCCCAAGATCCTGAAGCAGTGCACTTTACCCCTCACTGCAGCCAAGCAGGTGGATCTTATTGTAACCGAAAAAGCTGTCATTGAGGCTACGGATCAAGGTTTGATTTTAAGGGAGATCCAACCGGGCAGCAGTCTTGAAGATATTTTGCAATCTACAGAAGCAGATCTGATCATCCCCAAGGAATTAAAGAGCTGAACAGAATGAGCCATCAGCGCATTCCATACATCGAAACCCTTTGTGAATTGAATTCTTCCAAATTTAAAATTAAGAAAGGTTGATGAATAATGAAGAACAAACGCATAATCACCTGTGCGATAACCGGATCAGTCCATATCCCTACCATGTCAGATTATCTTCCCATCACTCCTGAGCAAATTGCCGAAAATGCTCTGGGTGCAGCAAAAGCAGGTGCCGCTGTGGTGCATATTCATGCCCGCAATCCCGAGAATGGCATGCCCTCCTCCGATCCCAAATTATTTGAAGAAATTATTGGCCGGATCAGAGAGAAAAATAAAGACCTTGTTATTTGCCTGACCACCGGGGGAGGCGCAGGAATGACCGTGGAGGAAAGGGTCTCGGTTGTCCCGGCTTTTAAACCGGAACTGGCATCCTGCAATCTGGGTTCCATCAACTGGGGGATCTTTGCCATCGCTGAAAAATATAAAGAATTCAAGTACCCCTGGGAACCTGTCCTGCTGGAGATGACCAAGGGCTATATCTTCCAGAATTCCTTCACAGACCTGATGAAAATGACCACCATCATGAACGAAAATGGTACCAAGCCTGAACTGGAATGTTATGATGTAGGGCATTTGTACAATTGTGCATTCCTGATGCAAAAGGGATTTATCAAACCTCCGGTCTATCTGCAGTTTGTCACCGGTATCCTCGGTGGTATCATGAGTACTCCCTATGACTTGATAACCCTGAAAAATACCGCTGACCGGGTCTTAGGCCCGAGCAATTACAAATGGTCGGTAGTAGGCGCAGGACGTCAGCAATTCCCCATGTGCACCATGTCGCTGCTGTTGGATGGCAATGTGCGCGTAGGTATGGAAGATAACCTCTTTGTTGGCAAAAACAAACTGGCGAAAAACAACGGAGAATTGGTGGCAAAAATCGCCAGGATCATGGGCGAATTCGACCTAAAACCGGCTACTCCTGATGAAGCCCGTGAAATACTGGGCTTGAATAAATAAAAGCTCGGTCTCATAACAACTGCAAAAAAAGCGCTGCGGATCTGACTTTAGATCCGCATTTCTTTTGAGCAGATCGACAAGTCAATATCCCTCCTGACATAGCCGGCATGATCTGGGCATTGGTGTCATGCCTGCTATCCCCCTGCCGTCACGATCATCCATGCCAACTGCACTTTCAGGTGACGTTCCTGGCGAAGCAGCCTTACCCGTAATTCAGTTGATATATCAAAAAGGCCCATATAACCAGGTCTTCGCTTCTGGCATATTACTTGCTCTTAATAGAGCTGAATAAAGTTAGGAGGTGGAAAGAGAAGCGCAAGACACCATAGAGCAAAGGTAAAGGAGGAGGAGGAGAATATATGGATTTTAGCAAAAGCGAGGAACAACTCGCTATCGAAGCCAGTATAGAAAAATTTGCCCGCAATGAAATGGCCCCCCTGGCCCGTGAGCTGGACGATAAATCAGAATTCCCCATGGAATTGTGGAAGAAGATGGGGCAATTAGGATACTGCGGACTGTTGCTGGAGGAAAAGTACGGGGGAAGCAATCTGGGGGCAGTGGGAAGCGTACTGGCAATGCAGGCAGCGGCACGGGGGGGAGCAGATCAGGGGACCTGCCTTTCCTGGGCATCTCATATGGTCATCGCCTCATTAAATATTCAGACCTGGGGCACCCCGGAGCAAAAAGAAAAGTATTTGCCTAAAATGGCCAGTGGTGAATGGATCGGCGCCATGGCTCTGACGGAACCCGGTTCCGGCAGTGACGCCAGTTCCCTGACTACCCGCGCGACCCTCAAAGGTGATAAATATATATTAAACGGCACCAAGATGTTTATCACCAATGGCCCTATTTGTGAAACAGCCGTAGTAATCGCCAGAACAGACCCGGAAAAGAAGGGGGCCAGTGGCTGCACAGCTTTCGTCATAGACCGGAGCATGCCGGGATGGTATGCCGGTCAGAAACTTGACAAAATGGGCATGCGGGCTTCCCCAACTTCAGAATTGGTTTTTGAGAATTGTGAGGTACCGGTGGAAAATGTCTTGGGGCCGGTGGGTATGGGTATGAAAGGCGTGGCATTTTCCGGTGTCAACTGGGAAAGGACCATTCTGGCGGCACCATTTTTAGGGGGTATCGAATACAACCTGGAGCAATGTATCAAGTATGCCAAGGAGCGGGAACAATTTGGCCGTCCTATCGCCAGTTTTCAAGCAATACAGCATAAACTGGCGGAGATGGCAGCATGTATTGAAGCCGCCAAGCTTTTGGTATATCGCCAGGCCTGGATGATCGATCATGATCTTCCCTGTATTAAGGAAACTTCCCTGAGCAAATTCTTTTTGGCCAAACTGGTTGGATTTATTGCTGACGAAGCAGTCCAGATCCATGGCGGGTATGGCTTGATGAAGGAATATCCCGTGGAAAGATTTTTCCGTGATTGGAAACTGGCTTCCATTGGCGGAGGTACCAGTGAGGTCAATAAAAATATTGCTGCACAGATGCTTTTAAAGTAAAGACCTGGAGAAAGCCCCAGAAAAATAAGGAGGGAGATGTATGAATCGTTGGCAGGAACTGTATAAACAAAAACTGATGAACCCTGACGATGTAATCGAAAACTTCATCGTTGACGGCGACAAAGTGATCAGTCCGCTGGGCAATGGTCTGCCGCCTGGATTGATTTCAGCCTTGGCCAAAAAGATCAAAGCAGACGAATTAAAAGATATACTCTATATCGATGCCTTGAACGTTCGTTGTTTTGATATAATCGCTCCTGATATACAAAGCAAGTTGATCGGCGGGACCAGTTACGTCACGCCTCTTAACCGCTGGGCGATCAACAGCGGAATTACTGATTTCGTTCCCATGCGTTTTTCCGATTCTTCCCGTTTGATCGTTGAAGAAAATGTTTCTTTATATGGCCGGCAGACTGATTATCATAAGGTCAATGTTTCCATGCATTGTGTCTCACCCATGGATGAACACGGATTTTTCAGTACCGGGACCGATCCGGATCATTCCTATGCCGTGGCCACACAGAAGTACCCCCATAAATTGTTTGTGGAAGTAAATGAGAATATGCCCCGCACCTACGGCAACAACCACTTGCATATCAGTCAGGTGGATGCCGTAGTGGAAAACCATCTGCCCCTTTTCGCCTTGCCGGAGATCCCCATTTCCAAAGAAGATGAGGCGATCGGCCAGTATATTGCCGAATATATTGAAGATGGTTCCTGTATTCAATTGGGTATCGGCGGCATACCCAATGCGGTAGCCAAATTCCTGGGCGATAAGAAAGACTTAAGTGTGCATTCCGAAATGCTCTGCGACAGTTACCGGGATCTGTATTACCAGGGTGTCATTACCTCCCGCGGCAAGACCTATATGCCTGATAAATGGGTAGCGACCTTCGTCTTTGGTTCCCAGAAATTATATAACTTTATCGATGAAAATCCCCTCATCTATATGTGCGGCACAGAATTAGTCAATCATCCGCGGGTAGCCTGTTTAAATGATAAATTAATGTCCATCAATACCACCGTGGAAGTAGATCTTTCCGGCCAATGTGCCTCCGAATCCATGGCTTATCGTCAATATACCGGCATCGGCGGCCAGCTGGATTTTGTCCGCGCCAGTGCCATGTCCAACGGCGGCAAAGCTTTTATTTGCACTTATTCCACCTATACTGACAAGGAAGGCAAACTACAGTCAAAAATTATACCCACCCTGAAAAATATCGTTTCAGTGGGAAGAGCAGACGTGCAATACATTGTTACTGAATATGGCATAGCTTACCTGAAAAACAGCTCACTACATGAAAGGATCAAAAAATTGATCAACATCGCCCATCCCGACTTCAGGGACTGGTTGAAATTCGAAGCAAGCAAGCTTCCGGTTTAGAAATTTTTGGTCTGCTTGAACTTTGGCAATTAAATATAGCCTTCCCTGTGGGCAGGAAACAAGAAAATTGGATTTTTGTTTCCTGCTGGTTTTCTTTCTGGCTCATGTCATCCATTTCACAACGCTGCCAAATGTGTCACTTTCCTCAGGAGCAGTATTTGAATACCGGGTGGCTTTTTTTGTTGCCATTTTTGTCAGTAAAATAGCTGTCAGTTTGGACTTAATTCCGAAGTGCTTGATATATCGGGCTTTTATTTATTGGCATAATGCTTGCGTAAGTGAAACAGGAAAGGAGGTAAAGACATAATCATTCAGCTGGCTGCCAATGGACCAGATCAGGAGGAGGTACAGATATGGATTTTACCCTTACAGAAGAGCAGAAAATGCTTCATGATACAGTTTTAAAATTCACCAGGAACGAATGGGAACCGCGCACGGTAGAAATTGATGACAGTGATTGTTTCCCCTGGTGGCTTTGGGATAGATTCCGCCAGTTGGGATGGTGCGGACTGTTGATACCTGAAAAATATGGCGGCTCAGGACTGGGAGTGCTTGATACCGCAGTTATGATGGAAGCTGCCGGCCATGCCGGAGCGGATACCGGAAGTGCCCTGGCCTGGGGCGTGCATCTTTCGATTGGCACCGTTCCCATAATTTTATGTGGCAATGACGAACAGAAGCAGAAGTACCTGCCAAAAATAGCTGCCGGTGAGTGCATTACCTGTTTCGCTCTCACTGAACCCAACATTGGTTCCGATGCAGTCAATCTGCAATGCACTGCCGTTCGCCAAGGTGATCAGTATGTCATAAACGGCACCAAAATGTTCATTACCAACGGACCGATCGCTGATTTGGCAATCGTTATCGCAGCTACTGATAAAAGCAAAGGAGCCCGGGGGATATCTGCCTTCATCGTAGAGAAAGACTTCCCCGGATATAGTGTCGGCCGAAAACTTGATAAAATCGGGCAGCGGGGCTCCGAAACTTCAGAATTGATTTTCGATAACTGCATCGTACCGGCTGAAAACCGCCTGTTAGAAGAAGGCGATGGTTTCACCAAAGTTGGGGCGATGAACCTGGAATATGAAAGATCCATACTTAGCGCTTCCTGGACCGGAATGATGGGCTACAATGTTGATCTGGCCGCAGCCTATGCCGGGCAGAGAACGCAATTCGGGCATCCTATCGTGAAATACTCGCAGATCCGTGAAATGCTGGCGCGTATGAAAGTCAATTACGAGATCTCCAAGCTTTTACTCTATCGGGCAGCCTGGATGAAAGACCAGGGTATGCCTGCCCCGCTGGAAGCTTCTATGTACAAAGCCTTCACTGGCAAAGCCTGTATGGAAAGTGCCATTGATGGCATGCAGATCCATGGCGGGTATGGGTTGATGCGGGAATACAAGATCGAACGTTCACTCCGGGATGCAAAACTTGCCGCAGTTGGTGCCGGGACCGACCAGGTATTAAATGAGATCATCGCCCGCACGGTTACCGGCACCAGATCATTAACGCTTTAACCTTGCCAAACCATTTGCAAAAGCCATTATTTCCTGTTCAGGTATGGACCTTGGGATCTGACTGCACAAGAAACCAAATCATGATTTCCAAAAGATTAGGGGGTGGTCATGGTGCGTTTATGTCACAGGTGACATAAACATGAAAAAGTTGAAAAGGACTGCAGTAATAACATAGAGGGAGGCAGAGATATAGATGAAGAGAGTGGCTATATGTGCAGCAGCACAACACAAAATTGAGCCGGATATCTGGTATAAGCGCTTTCAGGGCATGCTTCTGGATATTCTGGAAGATCTGCAGAAGCAAACCGGTTTTACCTTTGATGACGATAAAGGTGTTCATGATATCGTGTCGTGTTCCGATGATTATTTCGATGCCCGCACGATTTCTGACAATGGGGTATGCGATGCCATCGGAGGCCACTATAGAGGCGAGGATAAGATGGCGCAGGAAGGCCTTAATGGCATAGGCTATGCCATGGCCATGATCCTTTCCGGGCATGATGATGTGATCTATTTGCCAGCTCATTGCAAAGAATCCCAGGCAGAAAGCCGTTACATGAATTCCAATCTGGCGTATGATCCCTTCTATTGCCGCTGCTTAGGTTTGGATTACCTGAATACTGCCGGACTGCAAGCCCGGGCGTATATGGAAAAAGCAAAAATCACTGAAGAACAGCTGGCCAAAATAGTGGTAAGAGCAAGAAGGTGGGCAGCCCGGAATGCATATGCCAATGAGACCCGGCAGTTAGAACTGGGTGATGTAATGTTCTCCCCAATGCTTTGTGATCCCATCAGGACCCTGCATGCCTATCCTGTATCCGATGGTGCGGTCGGGCTGCTTTTAGCTTCAGAGGAGAGAGCTTACGAATTCACGGATAATCCCATATGGATCACCGGCTTTGGCAATTGTATGGATAGCTATTTTCTTGGTGATCGCGACCTGGCCAGCAGTCTTGCCCTCAAAAAGGCGGCATCCCAGGCCTATAAAATGGCGGGTATCAAGTCGCCGAAAAAGAAAGTCGACCTGGTAGAACTTATGGATTGTTACGCCTATCAGCAGCCCATGTGGCTGGAAGGACTGGGCTTATGTGCGGAAGGAAAAGGCGGTCAGTTCATTGATGAAAACGGTCCGGCCAAATACAACGTGAACCTTTCCGGCGGCATGCTCACCGGTCGTCCGCTGATGATCGGAGGACTTTATGGAGCAGCCGAAGCGGTATTGCAGCTTAAAGGTCAGGCAGATGAACATCAGGCTGCGGATGTAAACTGTGCCGTTGTTCACAGCACCACCGGCGGGGCGGGTCAGTTCCATACTGTTCTGATATTGGAGAGATAGGAGGTGTCTTGATGGGTAAAAAGAATCGTAACGTTGCTATTGTAGGTATAGGCCAGACCGAATACTCCAGCCATAAGGAATATCAGAACCAGCCGGAAATGATAAATGAAGCAGTCCGGGCAGCCCTCAAAGATGCCAATCTGACTTTGGATGATATTGATTGTGTGGTACACGGCAATATGGAGTTATTCGAATGTGTCCACCAGCCTGATCTATGGCATGTACTGGGAACCGGCGCCTTTGGCAAACCGCAGTTCAGGATCACTACCGGAGGAACCACCGGCGCTACTATTGTCTGCGCAGCTGATAACCTGGTGGCTTCGGGCATGTATGATGTAGTAATGGCGATTGGTTTTGAAAAACTGCAGGAAGCCGGCAGCACGACTGCTGGTATAACCAATATGGCTGATGCTTTATGGTACCGGCACTTACAGACCGGTGCCCTGACCAGTGCGGAAGCTAATCTTACTATCGATGAATTCGGCGCGGAACGTGCCCGCCGGGCAGCCATAAAGCACCGCATCATGATGGATAAAAATGCTACCATCAACCCCCGCGCTCACAGGCGGTTCGGGCTGGAATATGAGCAGGCGGAAGACCTGATGAAAACATCCCCTCCTCTGGTAGGCGAACTGCGGCTGATCCATATGTGTTCCCAAAGTGACGGAGCGTGTGTCATGATTTTTGCTGCCGAAGAGAAGGCAAAGGCTATTTCCTCAAAGCCAGTCTGGGTAAGAGATCATATTGCCGTACACAAGGAAGAAATGGTGGCTAACAATTATGCGTATGAAAGGCCCGAAACATCCCATCATTCGGCAGCCAGCAAACTGTTTGCCCGCAACGGCATCAGCGATCCGGTGGAATATTTCGATGTATTTGAAATGTATGATCCATCAACCTGGTGGGGCATGGATTGGATCAGGGAATTCCTCCTTCTGGAAGGGGATGCCCACATCAGGATGGTGGAGAATGGCGACTTGAATATAGACGGAAAACTGCCTTTAAATCCTTCCGGCGGGGTGACCTCATCCAATCCCATCGGTGCAACGGCTATGGCCCGGGTAGCGGAGGCAGCACTACAGCTCAGGGGAGATGCCGGCCCCCATCAGATAAAAAAAGAGGTCCAGCATGGGCTGGCATCAGGTTTTGGCGGAACGATGTGGACCGTACTGGTAATGCTGGAAAAAGACTTAGACTGGCAGGAGGTGAATTAAATGGCGGAATACTTTGGAACCAGTGTAGAAGCCATTTTCAATACAATGCCTGAACGTTTCAGGCCTGATAAAGTACAGGATGTCGATGTAGTGATCGGATATGATATCACCGGCGATGGAGGCGGAAAATGGGTAGTCTCTATCCAGGCAGGCACACTGCAGGTAGAAAAAACCGAGGGGGATTTCCCTGCTTGCTCGGTGCTGGTGACCGCCGGTGCTGAAACTTTTGTGGGCGGGACGATTGGAAAAGTAGACCTGGGCACCGCTATGGCAGGAGGTAAATTTAAAGTAAACGGTGATATCACCGTAATGACCAATATCGTGCCGGCAGCATTCAAAAAGTTTAAGGTGGCTGGGGATGAAAAGCAGGCCGAGGAACTTATATCCATCAAATACACCGCTTCCATCAACCAGCGTTTCGCTACCGGGCCGATTATGGGCAAGTGGTTTAAAGGATTACAGGAAAAGAAGTTTTATGCTACCAAATGCCCTTCCTGCGGCCGTATCCAAATACCGCCCCGGGAAGTATGTGCCGCGTGTGTAGTCCGCTCAGAAGAATTTATTGAAGTGGGCCCCAATGCACTGGTGGCCAATACTGATATTGTCTATTACGCCAGTCCTGATCCACTTACCGGTAATGTACGCTCTACGCCTTATGTTACCCTCTACCTGTGGATGGACGGAACCACTCCGGGAGAATGCCTTTCCTTTGACCTGAATCCCAAAGACACCCACCGCATCAAAAGAGGTATGAGGGTGCGGCCGGTCTGGAATGAAACCAGAACTGCCGGGATCGATGACTTGCTCTATTTTGAGATCGATGATTAAGGAGGTGCAGTAATGGCTGTTTTGAAACGAGAAGATCATTCTGAAAGTTTTGTAATGCCCGGGAAAATGGTTCTGCCTGTACAATATTTTGCCGGCCGGGCAGGTTCCAAATTCATTATTTCATTGCGGGATGAGCGCAAGATATTAGGGGTCAAGTGCCCCAAATGCAAAAAAGTATATGTACCGCCCCGGGAATACTGCGAAAAGGACTTCACCAAACTGGACGAAAATTGGGTAGAAGTCGGAAACCAGGGGGTCATTGTCAATTTTACCGTGGTCCATTACAACGATAAACATTTGCCGTTCAAAGCGCCCTACATCCTGGCTTTGATCAAGCTGGACGGGGCTGATACTCCAATCACTCATATCGTATCCGGTATCGATCCTGAAAAAGTGAGTATCGGTTTAAGAGTGGAAGCGGTTTTCGCAGAAATAACCACCAATACCATATTGGATATCGATCATTTTGTACCGGTAGTTGACTAACAGGCTGAACCGGGAATCAAAGCAGCTCAAAGTGAAAACGGCGGGCTGCCTCCCGGTCAGCAAAAATAATGCAAGAGGGAGGCGAACCTAGATGGAGTTCACCATAACTGCTGAACAGCAGCAATTGATCGAAATGGTAGAAGATTTTGCCCGCCGGGAAGTAGCTCCTTTAACACGGGAAATGGATGAAAACCAGACTTTTCTTCCGCCTGAAGTATGGAAAAAGATGGCCGATCTCAATCTGCTGGCATCCTATGCGCCGGAAGAATACGGAGGATTAGGCCTGAATGCCATGGATATTCTCCTCACCCGCCAGGCATGGGCCCGGGGCGGAGGATGTCTCGGTTCACTGCTTTCATGGGGGGCGTCTGACGGGATCGGAACCGTTGGCATCCTGAAACATGGCACCGAAGAACAGAAGCGTAAATATCTGCCCGGCATCATAGCGGGAGAAAAAATCAGCTGTTTTGCCCTGACCGAACCTGATTCCGGTTCAGATGCTTTTAAAATGCGCAGCCGGGCGGTAAAGCAAGGAGATCATTATGTTTTAAACGGGACCAAAATGTTTATTACCAATGGTCCCTTCTGTGATATGGGTATCGTCCTGGCGATAACTGATCCCACCAAAGGAGTACTGGGCGTCAGCGCTTTCATTTTTGAGAAAGATTTTCCCGGTTTCAGCCGGGGAAAGAAACTCGATAAAATGGGCATGCGTTCCTCCCCTACCAGTGAACTGATCTTTGAGGACTGCATCATTCCGGAAGAAAACCTGCTGGGAGGAGAAGGCATGGGGGCATTGGTAGCCAATACCACCCTGCACTGGGAAAGGACCGGTATGGGGTTTGCCATCGGCGCCATGGAATATAATCTCAAATTGTGCCAGGAATATGCTGCCCAAAGGATCCAATTCGGAGAACCGATCGGTAATTTCCAGTCAGTACGCCATAGACTGGCGGAAATGAAAGTCGACATTGAAGCCGCCAAATACTTGTTTTACCGGATGGCCTGGCTGGTAGACACGGACCAGATACCCGCTTTACTGGACATCTCTGTGGGCAAGGCTTTCCTTAGTAAAGCGCTGTTGAGAAATGCTGACGCCGCCATTAGTACTTTTGGCGGTTATGGGGTATGCACTGAATACCCGGTGCAGAGAAGTTACCGGGATGCCAAGATCATAGAGATCGGCGGCGGAACTTACGATATCCAGCTGAATATGATCGGAGCGGCTCTAATGGGCCCGCGTCAGAAGACGAAAAAATAATTGCATGCGAAGGAGTGATAAAAGTGAATAACTGGCAGGAATTATATAAACAGAAGCTGACAACAGCGGAAATGGCAATTTCATTGCTCAAAAACGGAGACCGGATCATTGTTCCGCTGGCTAATGGCCAGCCGCCTGCGCTGCTATCATCTCTTGCCCGCAGGATCAAAAACGGCACCTTAAATGATCTGATCTATCTTGATGCCTTGAATGTGAATTGCCCGGAAATGCAGGATCCGGATGTGGTTGACAAGATCAACCGGCTGGCCCCGGATGACACCTCGCAAAAATATGTGGAAGACGATTTTAATGCAGTCATGTTTACCGTATCACCGATGGATAAGCACGGCTTTTTCAGCACCGGACTAAACCCCGATTATGCTTTTGCCGTAACCAAAAAACAGCCCCGTCCCAGAATACTTCTGGAAGTAAACGAAATGATGCCGTGTACCTATGGCAATAACCAAATACACATCAGTGAGGTGTCAGCACTCATCGAAAATACCCGTCCCCTCTTCTGTCTGCCGGAAGTGCCTGTGACAAAAGAAGACGAAATCATTGCCCGCTATATTGCAGAGCAGATCCCTGATGGTACCTGCCTGCAGTTAGGCAGCGGTGCGCTCCCCAATATCCTTGCGAAATTCTTAGGCGATAAAAAGAATCTGAGCGTTCACAGCGAAATGCTTTGCGACAGCTACCGGGACCTCTATTTACAGGGAGTCATCACCAATCGGGAAAAAACCTATATGACCAATAAATGGATGGTTTCTTTTGTTTTGGGATCGCAGGAGCTATACGATTTTGTGTCCAACAATCCCCTGGTAGAGTTGTGGAGTGCCCAATACATTACTGACCCGGCTATCGCCTGTCTGAATGAGAAACTGATATCGGTAAATACGGCGCTGGAGATCGACCTTTCCACCCAATGCGCGGCTGAAAGTTCTTCCTTCCGGCAATTTACGAAAGCCGGCGGCGAGACTAATTTTGTGGATGCCAGCTGGCAGTCCAAAGGCGGCAAATCATTTATCGCTATTCATTCCACTTATACAGACAAGGACGGTAAGCTTCTGTCAAAGATCGTCCCGGCGATCAGTCATCACATCTCTGTACCCCGGGCTGATATGCAATATATCGTCACCGAATACGGTATCGCATATATGAAAGGGCGCAGTATCAATTCCCGGGCGGAAGAACTGATTAATATTGCCCACCCTGACTTCCGCGACTGGCTGAAGTTCGAATTCAAGAAAATGCTCTACTCATAGAGCAGCCCCATATATAAAAGAAATTACCGTAAGGAGGAGTAATAATGGCCGATAGAGTCAGTTGGGAGAAGGAAGAACATATTGGTTTGGTCAGCTTCGGCCAGGTCATGATAGAGCGAGCTTTCATCGATGATTTTCACCGGGTCATGGATGAAATAGACGCGGACAACGAAGTAAGGGTGGCAGTTATCAAAGGTGCGCCAGGTAAAATATTTTTTGCCGGCTATGATATCGGGCTGATGACTGCTGCAGAAGGAGTGGAGGCCTCTTATTTAAACGGCAAGACCGTGGAAGTACAGCAGCTCATCGACCGCATCGAGAACTGCAGCAAACCGGTTATCGCTGTAGTGGATGGTTATGCTGCCGGCGGCGGATGTGAAATGCTTTTGGCCTGTGACCTGGTATATGCATCTGAAAGAGCGCTGATCGGGACCCCGGAAGTAAAAATCGGTTTGATCCCAGCGGCTGGCGGTACCATCAGATTGCCCCGCATGGTTGGCAAACACCGGGCAATGGAAATGATCCTGACCGCCAGAATGTATACGGCTGAGCAGGCGAATCAAATGGGCATCGTAAATCAGATCTTTGCCCACGAGGAACTGCAGGAAAAAGCGATGAAAATCGCAAATGTCATCGCGAGGAATGCCCCCATAGCCGTAAGAGCAGCCAAAGCCAGCGTGGTAAAAAGCATGACTTGTCTGGATAAACAATATGAACTGATCACTGCAGAGGAGAACTTAAAATGTCTTACCAGCGCTGATATCAAAGAAGGAGCAAATGCTTTTATGGAAAACCGCAAACCGGATTTCAAAGGTGAATAAGCTTCCTGTCAGGTAAAAGTTGCGGGGAGCAGCCCTAGCGAGCCAGACTGTTCGAAAACGCGCAGTTCAGCCCCCCAGAACGTTCAGAAGTAATCAAGACAAGGCGCGGGCAAGGCCAGCTAGAGCGCGTGCATAAGGCACGTAACCGACGCTGGCCGCAGGCCGGAACGAAGTATTGCGCCGTTTATGGACGCTCTGGGGCAATGTTCTCTGCACTTCCCCTTTATCATTGATGAAAAGCACAGCGATCATGCAGGCGGGCATACCAAAAATAAACCATCAGTGCATGTTCCTGGCAAAATCAGTGCTAAGAAGCGGACTCGTTGTATATACAATAGTAAAGCTACATGTCCCAATATAGCCAGATGATTGCCCGCCATCGCTTGTTTTTGATCTCTACTAAGCTAATGAAGGGATATTATGAGTAAAAGAGAGAAATCTGCGAAATCAAATACTACGTACCAGGCTCACTTTCCTCTGGATGATGAGCACATCATGGAGAGTATCGCTGCTGCAGTGATCGTCACTGATGCTGAAGGCAATGTACATCGTTTCAATAAAGCTGCTGAGCAAATGTTCGGCATTCCAAAGCAAAAGGCCATGGGCACCAAATACTATCTGAAGATGGCCACCAAGGAAGAGGAACGCATGCAGCTCAGGTTCAACCATGTATTAAAAACCGGCAAAACTTTCTATGGGCAGGATGAAAGTTTCAGCATGCGCGATGGCAGGCAGGTCACACTCAATCTTCATATATCTGTTCTGCGTGACAAAGAAGGAAACCCTATCGGCATCATCATGCTGATAGAAGACGTAACCAAGAAACGCCTTTCCGAAAGAGTCATGCAGCGCAAAGAAAAGCTCACCGCCGTAGGAGAACTGGCCGTTGGTATTGCTCATGAATTAAGAAACCCCTTGAGTTCCATTAAAGGTTTTGCCAGGATCATGCAGAATGATCTTGCCCCTGATCATCCCACCCAGCAGTACCTGGAAATCATCGTAAAAGAAGTGGACCGGATCATCAGACTCAGCCATGAACTGCTCAGCACCGCTCTTAACCCGGATAAAAATCCATATTTTGCGCTGCAGATCAACGATGTGGTCGAACAATCAGTAGAAGATTTCAAAATGGATAATTACCTGCCGCAGGCCTATGTAAAACTACAGACAGAACCTGATCTGCCGCTGATTTGGGGAGAACCGGAACGTCTCAAACAGGTAATGATGAATTTACTGCACAATGCTTATCAAGCTCTGGATAACAGCGGCTATATATATGTTGATACTTCCCGCGAAGACGAATGGGTCAAGATCGCGGTCACGGATACCGGTTCAGGTATCGAAGCTGACAAGATCGAGCGTATATTTGATCCTTTCTTCACCACCAAACTGGAAGGTAATGGCCTCGGTTTAGCGCTGGTCCACAGTATCATCAGCCAGCACCATGGCTTTATCGAAGTGCAAAGTGAGCCCGCTCAAGGGTCGACCTTTATTATACGACTTCCCATCAGAGAGAAGGTGCAGAAGCATGACTGAAAAGACCAAAAAGCCTCTTATCATGATCGTTGATGATGAGGAAAATATTCGTCTCCTTCTGGAAAAAGTGCTGCGCTCCGAAGATGTCGATGTCATTGCCCTGGATAATGGTAAAAAGGCCTTGAATTTTATTCGCACCAATCAGGTCGCAATCACCATTATGGATATAAGAATGCCCAAAATCGATGGCCTGGAAGTTCTGAAAAAGATAAAGTCCCAGGATCCCGATGCGATCATTATTATGCTCACGGCATTTGCCACCATAAAAACCGCCGTGGAAGCAATGCGCATCGGTGCTTTTGATTATCTTACCAAACCTTTTGAACTGGATGAACTGCATGTGTGTGTTAACCGGGCTTTGAAAGTGTGGGACCTGATGGAAGAAAACCGCGATCTGCGGGCACAAATAAACAAGAAACTTCCGGGAAACATCCTGTGCAGTGATAACCCGCAGATGAAAAAAATTGAATCCATGTTAAAGAAGATCGCAAAAAGTGATCATACCGTGATGATCTATGGTGAGACCGGCACCGGCAAAAGTATGATCGCCAAAACCATCCACCAGTTCAGTAACCGTAAAGACGCTCCCTTCGTATGGCTCAACTGCGCAGCCCTGCCTGAACACCTCATCGAGAGCGAACTGTTTGGTTATGAAAAAGGTGCCTTTACCGGGGCTGCCCAGCAAAAGAAAGGCCAAATGGAAATGGCTGATAAGGGAACTTTGTTTTTGGATGAGTTATCCATCTTAAGCCCCTCGGCTCAAGGCAAGCTCTTGTTGGCTCTGCAGGAAGGTGAATTTCAAAGAGTGGGCGGCAGCAAACCCATAAAAGTTGATGTACGGATCATTGCTGCCAGCAACCAGCCGCTCAAAGCCATGGTCGAACGGGGAGAGTTCCGGGCCGACCTCTTCTATCGAATCAATGTGATCAATCTGGAATTGCCCCCCTTAAGAGAAAGACCAGAAGATATCATTCCCCTGGCGCAATATTTCGTTACCCGCTATTCCAGCCGGGAAAACGAAGCCTTGTTGAGTGCGGATACTGCCCGCAAACTTTTGGGATACCACTGGCCCGGCAATATCAGGGAATTGGAAAATGTGGTCAAACAAGCAGCAGTTCTGGGAGGACCTGAACGCATTATGGCTCCGGAACATTTCATATTTTGCGAAGAACCGGATGTCAGCGATGAATGTTCTTTGAAACCGGGAGAAACCTTAAAAGATGCTCTGCTGCGCCTGGAAAGAAAAATCATCAACGCTGTTTTAAGCGAATGCGATGATCAGGTAGCTGAAGCAGCCGACCGGCTCGGTGTTTCAGTACGAACCATTTACCGCCATATATAATCAACGGGGTTGATCATAATCTTGCACCTTTCCTTGCGATCTGAACATTTTGCTGCTCTTCAATAGAGATCCTGGCGTTGCCTTTGCCATCCCTGCCGACCAGCTTAAAGATATATTTCCCTTCGGTCAATTTTATGGTTTTTTC
>CAZNPR010000007.1:0-43960 GCA_964574965.1 uncultured Syntrophomonas sp.
TTATTACCGAATTTGGTGTTGTGAACGTGAGATACCAGGGAGTATCGCAGAGGGTGAAGAAAATGATCAGCATTGCCCATCCCCAATTCAGGGATGAACTCACCTTCCAGGCCAAAAAAATTGGTTGGATATAAAAATGGGTTAAATCTTATCCTTAAACCTCCGTGAAATGCGGAGGTTTTTTTGTATGCTTTTGAAGTGCACCTAATAGAATTATGCAGTACTTTAAGGCATATATTTTTATGAATGCAACAGTCACAAAGTTATCTGAGCAGTAAAACAGGATGGAGGTAAAAAATTGGAAAAAAAAAGAGAGGTGTTCAACCGGGCGATGGCTGAGTTTCTGGATATACCCAAAGATTTGGTCCTTGATTTACCAAGGTTAACGCTAACTGGCAGAAATGAGCTTTACCTCGAAAATCATCGTGGAATTATTGAATATACGCTCAATAGATTAAGAATTAGTCTGAGCCGCGGCTTCCTCGAAATTCAAGGGCAAAACCTGGAGATCAAATCTTTGCTTCCGGAAGAAATCAGTGTTTTTGGTGAGATCGATGCAATAAAATTCCTTGATTAAAGGGGAGAAATAATGGATAACAGGGTTTTAAATCAAATGCAGGGGATAATTCAAATACGTCTATTTGGGCAAAATTGTGAAAAAGTGATGAACATGTCTTTAATGAGAGGCATTTATATTTGGGATATCAAACGCAAGGATGATTGCCTGGAATTTAAAATACGTCGCAGCGCGTATGACGCATTGAAGAATATTGTGGCAGATAATAATTTTCAGATGGAAATAATAAATGAACAAGGTATACCATTCTTAAAAAAAGTCATCCAACGCCGGAGTGGCTTTTTAAGCGGCGCTTTGCTTTTTCTCCTGGCCATTTATTTGATGTCCTCATTTATCTGGTTTGTTGAAGTAACGGACAATCAAAAAGTCGATACTAGTACTATCATGTTGACGGCTGCTAAACATGGCGTCTATAAAGGGGCAGGCAAATGGAGCTTCAGCCGCAGCCAGGTCGAGAAAGGAATTTTAGTTGATTTGAACCAGCTCTCCTATGTAAAAGTTGATATCAAGGGGGTAAAAGCTACCATTGAAGTGGTAGAAAAAATTCTGCCTGGTGACGACATAACTGGTCCGTGTCATATCGTAGCCTCGAAAGACGGGGTAATAGAAGAGATTTTACTGTTGGAGGGACAGACGAATGCCCAGGAGGGGGAAGCGGTTTCCAAAGGAGATATACTTATTTCCGGCATTATATTTTACCAACCCAACACCAATTTGGCTGGCGGCGATGAAACGGAAATCAAGGAGATGCCGCCGGAAATTGTTCGTGCTCGTGGAATTGTAAGAGCACGGGTTTGGTATGAAGGCTATGGAGAATGTGAGCGTACCAGCAAAAAGGTGGTCTATACCGGCAGGGAAAGTCGTCAGGTCGTAATCAGGACTCCGTGGCGGGATATTGCCCTCATGGGGGCCGGAGATCCCGGCTTTGAACAGTTCAGTAAGAAAATCAGCAACAAGGAAGTTGATAGTCCGCTCGGAAGTTTCGGATGGCTTGATATGACTGCCAGGGAGAAGAAGACGATCGTCAGGCATATACGTGAAAACGAAGCGGTCAAGACCGCCCGGGAAAAAGCCATAAGAAATTTGCACGGCAAAATGGCGGACCATGAACGCCCTCAGGATTTAAAGGTTGAGATACTGTCCTCTCCCAGTGATCCAGTTTTAAGATGTAAAGTTGCGGTTGAATTTATAGAGGACATCGCCAAAGCGGAACCGATAAATGAGCAGTAAAATAGTATTATATTTTCTGCATATGATATAATAACGAAAAACAACAAGCAGCAGGAGGGAACGAATTCTTTGATCGATAAAGAAGCCAAAATCGTGATCAATAACAATGAAAAAGCTGCCGTTTTTTTTGGCAACGGGGATGAAAACTTCAAATATCTGAAGGAACTTAGTAATGCAGAGCTTTCTGCCCGGGGTTCCCAAATTTTTATTAAAGGTAGCGACGAAGAGGTAAAACTTACCTTTGATTTGATTCAAAGCCTGCTGGATATTGTTGAAAGCGAAGACCATCTGAATATTAATGATATCAATTATATGAGCGGTCTGTTAAAAAAGGGAGACAAAACCAAACATCAGGATATCGTGTCCGGCACGATCATCAATACCGTTAGAGGTAAATCGGTCAAGGCCAGGACCATTGGACAAAAAAAGTATGTCGAAGCTATAATCAGAGATGACGTTGTATTTGGTATCGGACCTGCAGGTACTGGTAAAACCTATTTAGCTGTGGTGATGGCAGTTCGTTCTCTGAAAAACAGAGAAGTAGAAAGAATAATACTGGTTCGGCCCGCTGTGGAGGCGGGAGAAAAATTAGGATTTCTCCCGGGTGATTTTATTGAAAAAGTCAATCCGTATCTAAGGCCATTATATGACAGCCTTTTCGATATTTTAGGGGTGGAAATAACCCAGCGCTATCTGGAAAAAAATATTATTGAGGTCGCCCCTTTGGCTTATATGAGGGGACGAACATTAAATGATGCCTTTATTATTTTGGATGAAGCCCAGAACACTACTCCTCAGCAAATGAAAATGTTTTTGACCAGGCTGGGGTTTGGCTCCAAAGCTGTTGTAACGGGTGACATAACACAAGTTGATTTACCCAAAGAGGAATATTCAGGGTTAATAGAAATTCAGAAAATACTGGGACAAGTCAGAGGAGTCTCTTTTGAATACCTCACTAAAGAAGATGTCGTACGGCATCCCCTGGTGCAAAAGATAATTGATGCCTACGAAACTTTCGAAAGTCGAACTAAAAAATAACGGAGAACTGGGTTTAAGCCAGTTGTCGCAGACGACTGGACAAGGGGTGTGTCTCGTTGAAACTAAGCAGTTTTTTTCATTTTATGGGCAGAAAAATCGCCGGGTTTTTTAATCAACCGATTACCCGGAAAATGATAGGGGTTACCCTTTTTTTTGGTATCACCATTTTTATTTTGATCAGCAATTATTCACCTGAATATGTTCAATTGAAACCTGATGAAGTGGCACAGCGGGACATACAATCCACGATCAATGCCACGGTCATCGATGAGATAAAAACCCAGCAACTAAGGCAACAGGCTGCAGCATCGGTACAAAAAGTCTACCAGGAAGATAAATTAGCTTTATCTGATACGTATGATGAAATCAACAATTTCTATTCCGATTTGAAAAAAATATTAACTGCAGAAATCGAAGATGAGGATAAAGTCGCCCAATTAAAAGTATTACTGGAAAATATCAATATTAAAACCGACGTATTCCAACCGGGATATACCACCAGTCAACTGGCTAAATTTCTGTTGGATAAAAACACGGATGATATTGAATTGATCCATCAGAATTCTTTGACTGCTTCCCAGAATGCTATGGGTAATCCAATCACTGCTGAAGCCTTGACCACCACCTACGCACAAATTATTGATCAAACAGAACAAATGAACTTTTCACCTGAGGCTAAAGATATAATTAAGATCGTGGTCATTAACACGGTCAGACCAAATCTGACGTTTAACCAGGAAGCAACTGATTTGGCCATCAGCAATGCCATCGAAGCTGTTCAGCCAGTCCAAAAAACGGTCAAAGCCGGGGAAATCATTGTTCGTCAGGGAGAACGGGTCACTGCGGAACAGATTACTTTGCTGGAACAACTGGGTATACAAAAATCGCCTGGTAATTACGTGACTTTTATCGGTGTTTGTATATTTGTGGTTATCATATTTTTATTAATGATCGAATTTTTGCGACGTTATTATAAAGAGATCCTTAATAACGATATGCTGATCCTTTTGATAGGTCTAATCATTGTTTTAGTTTTACTGATCACCCGTTTTATTTCTATCATTAATATCAGCGATCATCCGGAAGTAAATGCTTTAACTGGTTATCTAGCGCCAGTGGCAGCAGGTTCCATGCTTTTAGCCATACTGATCGATAACCGCGTGGCACATTTTGTTACCATGATCATGGCTATTTTGGTAGGGCTGTTGTTCGACGGCAATGGCTTGTTTTATGCAATTGCGGCATTTGTAGGCGGCACAGCCGGTATTTACCGGGTATACAGGGTCAACCAGACTTCTGATCTGGCCCGCGCAGGTCTATATATTGCAGGGGTCAATATTTTGACCATCGTAACCCTTAATTTGATCGGAGGATCTTTGACGGTAAATCTCATTATTTTCAGTATTGTTATAGGCGCGATCAATGGCATTACGTCGGCAGTCTTAATGATAGGGATCTTACCTTATCTGGAATCAGCCTTTTCGATCACCAGCATGATCAAACTATTGGAATTGGCCAATCCCACTCACTATTTATTAAAAAAACTTTTACTGGAAGCGCCGGGCACCTATCATCATAGTTTAATGGTTGGAAATCTGGCAGAAGCTTCAGCAGAATCGATTAACGCTAATCCACTTCTGGTGAGAGTGGGAGCTTATTATCATGATATCGGCAAAATAAAGCGTCCCGAATATTTTGTGGAAAACCAGTTTGGTTTTGATAATCCCCATGAAAAAATTGCTCCTGCTTTAAGTGCCCTGATCATTACTGCGCATATAAAGGAGGGTGTGGAATTGGCACGGGAGGCCAATTTACCACAGATCATAGTTAGTTTTATCGAACAGCACCATGGTACCAGTTTAGTCAAGTATTTTTATAACCGTGCTCTGGAAGAAGACCGGGACGGATATATCAGTGAGGGCAGCTTCCGCTACGAAGGTCCCAAACCGCAAACCAAGGAACTGGCATTAGTGATGCTGGCTGATTCTGTGGAAGCTGCAGTAAGGTCACTGCAGAATCCTACCCCCGATACCATCAGGAATATGGTCAGAAGTATTATCAAGGACAAATTAGATGATGGACAATTGGAAAATAGTCCGTTAACCTTTAAAGATCTGGAAACGGTCACTAAATCTTTCTGCAAAATTCTCGAAGGTGCCTACCATAAAAGAATAGAGTACCCTGAAGTTATCGTTAAAGAATTTGAGAAGAGGAGAGAACTTAATGGAGATCATGATAATTAACCAGCAAAATATTGTGAATTATAATAAAGAAATGCAGCATATCATAATCAATGTAGTCAATCATGCTGCCAAGTTGGGGAGATTACCAAAGAAAACAGAAGTTAGTATCCTGATCGTAGATAACAGCTATATTCAGGAACTAAATTTTATATATAGGAGTCAAAATAAACCAACGGATGTTTTATCTTTCGCCATGAACGAGATGTCTGAAAGTGAGCCTGACTACGAAACGGGGAATGAAGTGAACTTATTGGGGGATATCGTAATTTCGCTGGAGCAAGCCCTTGCCCAGAGTCAGGAATATGGACACAGCCTGGAAAGAGAGCTGGGATTTCTGGTAGCACACGGAATGCTGCATTTATTGGGATACGATCATGAAAATGAGGAAGAAAGAAAACTGATGCGCACTCTGGAAGAAAAAGTTATGCAGGAAGTCAAGCTGGAAAGGTGACCGGAAAATGAGCAGGTACACATTGCCGGAAAGTTTTTATTATGCTATTGTTGGTATCGCATCTGTTTTTAAAAACGAACGGAATATGAAGATCCATTTTTCGGCAGCCCTGGCGGTAATTTTTTTCGCCTGTGTGGCAGATGTAACACGATTTGAATGGGCTGTCTTGGTTATTACGATATTCATGGTATTGATTGCAGAAGCTATCAACACAGCAATTGAAAAAACCGTGGATCTTGTTACCGATACATATCATCCTTTGGCTGAAAAAGCTAAAAACACAGCTGCCGGAGCAGTTCTGTTAAGTGCTGTCAATGCGGTGATCATTGCTTTAATTATTTTGCTGCCTTACCTGAAGGCTTATATTTAGATAAATGGAGGTTTGCATGGACCCGGAGAAACTGATCGCAATCGCCAGAGAAGTTCAACAGAATTCTTATAGTCCTTATTCGGGATTTAGAGTAGGGGCAGCGCTTTTAACCAGTAAGGGAAATGTCTATACCGGGGTCAATGTGGAAAATGCTTCTTATGGTTTGACGATCTGCGCAGAACGGGCGGCCATAACTGCTGCAGTTTCCGCCGGAGAAAAAAACTTTTCCTCCCTGACGGTAGTCGGTGATAATAAAGGGTATACATATCCGTGTGGAGCATGCCTGCAGGTAATGGCTGAATTTTCACCTGATTTGCGGGTCATGGTTGCCGACGGGGAAAATCATTTTGAGGAATATTTTCTGGGCGATTTATTGCCCCAGCTTTTTTCTTTAGGAAACCAGGAGGTTTAAATATAGTGAAATCAGGATTTGTAAGTATAGTAGGGCGTCCCAATGTAGGGAAATCTACTTTGTTGAATGCAATGGTCGGAGAAAAAATTGCCATCGTAACCGATAAACCTCAGACTACCAGGACCCGTATCCAGGGTATTTATACCAATGAAGACGGTCAGATCATTTTTATCGATACGCCTGGTATCCATAAACCCAAGCATTTACTGGGTGAATATATGGTTCGGGTATCCACCCGCACCTTATTGGAAGTTGATATAATCTATTATATGACAGATGTGACCAGGCCTTTTGGAGGCGGGGAACAATTCATTCTCGACCAGTTGAAAGATGTGACTGTACCAATATTTCTACTGGTAAATAAAATTGATCTGGTAACGGCTGAAGCGGTGGGAAATTACATCCAGGACTTCACCAGCCGCATGAATTTTGAGGAAGTGATTCCTCTATCAGCAGCCCAGGGCGATAACATGCCTTTGTTGTTGGAAAAAACTTTCGTTAATTTACCGGAAGGTCCACTTTATTATCCGGAGGATGATTTGACAGATCAGCCTGTATTATTTATCGTATCAGAATTGATCAGGGAAAAAGCACTGATCCTTACCCGGGACGAAGTGCCGCATTCGCTGGCCGTTGATATCGAAGAATTTAAAAATTATCAGGGGAAAAAGGCTTATATACGTGCAGTGATTTATACCGAAAGAGAGTCGCAAAAAGGAATCGTTATCGGTAAAAGCGGCCAGATGCTGAAAACAATTGGCGAACAATCTCGCCAGGAGATCGAAAAATTTCTGCAAACCAAAGTTTATTTGGATTTATGGGTCAAAGTCAAAAAGAATTGGCGGGATAGTGAGACCAACCTGGGACAATTAGGATATCACTTATAAACGTGACTTGAGAGGGGCTGGGTATCTTGATCGCAGCCTATATGGACAGCACCAACTTGAAACCGGAAGCGACCCGGGACGATATTATTACATTGTGTTCTGAAGCTGCCCGGCTGCAAATGGCGGCAGTCTGCATTAACCCCTATCGCTTAAAGACGGCAGTTGAAGTTTTACATGACACCTCAGTGAATTCATGCACGGTCATTGGCTTTCCCTTGGGTGCAGACCCGCTGGAATTCAAATATTCGGCATCCCGTTCCTCGCTGCTGTTGGGAGCAGATGAACTGGATATGGTGATCAATGTGGGAGCTCTAAAAGACGGGGATTATCATATCATTAGTCAGGAAATCAAAGCTCTATCTCAGTTGAAAGAGGAATTTCGTTTCTTATTGAAGATCATTGTTGAAACAGCTTTGTTGAGTGATAAAGAGCTGGTGACTGTAACCAAAATAATATCTGACAGCCAGGCGGATTTCATTAAAACATCTACCGGTTTTTCTGCACGAGGGGCCAGTCTTAATGATATCGGCCTGATCAGCCAATATAAAAGCAATGAGCTTAGAATCAAAGCCAGTGGCGGCATAAGGACCCTGGAATCAGCTTTGGCTTTCATTGAAGCTGGGGTTGACCGAATCGGCAGCAGCAATGCTGGAACAATTGTGGAGGAGTATAGAAGGCGGGGAGGACTATTAAGGAGATAGTCCTTTTTATGTGGAGGAAAAGAACGCTATTACTGTTGATCTTCCTGGTTTCTTATCTTCATCTAATGGTGAATAATCCTGGCCCGGAAATAAAAACTGTTGGGCTTGAACCTTTAGAGAAAATGGCTGTCCAACAGATCGATTATGCTGAACATTTACAGTTCATTTATCAACCCGGACTGCGGCCGTTGGCAATTGCCAAAGAAGAATTAGCGGTTAAAGCAATTATACCGGGGCCGCATCATAATTTTGAACAAATCGCCGAACAACTGTCAGGATCGGATGGATTTGCCATCGTGCAATGCTCTGCCATGGACAGCTGGCACACCAGCGAGACTGGTAAAGCTTATTTGCAGAAAATGTACTCCAAGGGTTATCGCATAGTGGTATTTGATGGAGGACATCATCTGCCAACTCTGGGTTTGGCTCCGGATATTTTAGTCGTACCGCAAATGTGTGGTTATGCTGTACATAGTTATATGCAGGATGGCATGCAAATAAAAAAGCTGAAAGAATTAGCGATGGATCTGGATCTGCCATGTGTGATCGCCGTGTTACCGCGCTGGGCAGTATTTAAACAACAACAGAGTTTGGAAAGTATAACGAAAATAATCATCGCCCAAAGTAATTACAACAAAGATCCGGTCAGGATATTGAATATAAAAACGGAATATCATATGAGCAAGTATAATCATAGGATCCTTCTTTATGTTGATCAGCCTTATTACAGTCATACCGAAGTCTTGCTGGAAAGAATAAAAGGGCTGGGAACCGATGATGTCGATAAAATTTATCTTGCCTTTGATTATAAAGAAATAAATCGGCAGCAGGCCAAGGACTTTGCTGCATGGCTGGGTAAAGAACTGGCCGTTTCAGTTGAAACAGTCAATGAACCTGTTTATGTATTTAATGCTTTTTGGGGTGACAGGAGTGTATTATCGGAGTAATGCAATCATTCTTAAATCCATTGATTATCGGGAATCGGAAAAAATCGTTACCATTTTTACAGAAAAAGAAGGTAAAATAAAAGCCATAGCCAAAGGGACCAAAAAGCCCAACAGCAGTCTTAGGGCATGTATTCAGCCTTTCGTATATTCTTCCTTATATTTTAGTCAGGGCAAAAATATGGATATTGTAACCCAGGGCAAAGTAGTTGACTTTTTCGGCAACTGCCGGGAAGACTTGCCGCGAACGCTTTACTGCATATATATCATGGAATTACTGGACAAAAGCCTGATGGAAAAGGTCAAATTACCAGAGTTATTCAGTTTTACCCTGCAGGCTTTGCGATATTTGGATCAATCAGGATATCAGCCTCTGGTTATCAGATATTTTGAAATGAAATTGCTGATCCAGCTAGGGTATCAGCCTGTCTTGCAGAAGTGCGCAAACTGTGGCCAAAAACATTCTTCCTATCATTACTTCAGTGCCGCAGAAGGCGGGGTCATATGTAATGAGTGTCACAAAAGCTTTAAAGGCACCCTTCCATTATCAGGCGAAACCCTGGCAGTTATGAACTTACTGTCCAATGCGCAGGTCAATATCCTGGAAAGGCTTAAAATATCAAATTCAGCGTTAGCGCAATTGGAACAATTGCTGGAAAGTTATTTGGAATACCACCTAGAAAGAAAATTTAATTTAAAAAACACCATTAGAAAAATGAAAAATATCACCCAACTATAAATTGACACTGGTGATTACGGTTGATAAACTAATATAGACTGAATACTGAAAATCAAATAACAACTGTGAAGAAGAGTAGTAAAAGAAGGAATGCTTTAAAGAGAGTCGGGATGGCTGTGAACCGATAAGCATAATCTTTGAAGGCGCTTTGGAGTTGCCGGGAGGAAAACCAGGGAAGGTCAGTAAAACCCGGAATTTGAGGAGGGCTTATTAAGATAAGCCAATCAGGGTGGAACCGCGGGTCAACTCGTCCCTGTCTTACAGGAGACGGGTTTTTTTATTTTTATTACTAAGGGGGTTTTTACAAGTGAATTTCCAGGAAATTATTTTAAACCTGCAGGAATATTGGGGACAGCAAGGATGTGTCATCCAGCAGCCTTATGATTTGGAAAAAGGAGCCGGCACCATGAACCCCGCCACTTTTTTACGGGCACTGGGCCCTGAACCATGGAAAGTAGCCTATGTTGAACCGTCCCGCCGCCCTACCGATGGGCGCTATGGTGAAAATCCCAACCGGCTGCAGCACTATTATCAATTCCAGGTTATCCTCAAACCTTCACCGGACGATGTGATCGATCTATACCTTAACAGTCTGAAAAAAATCGGGATAAACCCACAGGAGCATGATATCAGACTGGTGGAAGATAATTGGGAATCTCCTACCCTGGGGGCTTGGGGATTGGGATGGGAGATTTGGCTGGATGGCATGGAAATATCACAATTCACTTATTTTCAGCAGTGCGGCAGTTATGACTGCTACCCGGTTTGCGCCGAAATAACTTATGGACTGGAAAGAATCGCGATGTATATTCAGAACAAGGAAAGTGTCTTTGATATTGAATGGGCAGACGGCATCACTTATGCAGATGTCCATCATCAAACGGAAGTTGATTATTCTCACTATAACTTTGAATTAGCTGATGTGCAGGCTTTGGCGACCATGTTCAGTATCTGTGAAAAAGAAGCGCTCCAGGTGGCAGAACATAATCTGGTTCAGCCTGCTTATGACTATGTATTGAAATGTTCGCATCTCTTTAATCTGCTGGATGCCCGGGCAGCCATCAGTGTAACAGAACGGACCGGCTATATATTAAGAGTAAGGAATCTGGCCCGAGTCGTAGCGGGTAAATATCTGCAACAAAGAAAAAATCTTGGTTTTCCCCTCATAAAAGATGAAGCATTACGCCGGCAGCTGTTAGAAGAAAAGGAGGCTTAATATAAATGGCAAAGGATCTTTTACTGGAAATTGGTGTGGAAGAAATACCATCTGCTTATATGCCTAAAGCAATTGCAGATTTAAAAGAAAACGCTGCTCTTAAATTAGGCCAGGCTCGTCTGAGTTACCATTCAGTCAATTGCTTTGGAACAGCCCGCCGCCTTGCTTTATTAGTGAATGGACTGGATGAGCATCAGGCTGATGCAGTGATCGAAAATCGCGGACCCAAAAAAGCCGCCGCTTTTGATGCGGAAGGGAATCCAAGTAAAGCAGGGATTGGTTTTGCCCGCAGCCAGGGAATGGAATTTACCTCGCTGGAAATAAGGGAGTATGCGGGTACTGAATACATGTATGCGGTCAGAAAAGAAAAAGGATCAGCATCTACACAAGTATTGCCCGAAGTATTGAAAGAAATCATCCAATCTTTGAGTTTTCCAAAATCCATGCGCTGGGGCTACTATCAGTTCCGTTTTGCGCGTCCCGTAAGATGGCTGGCAGCCATCTATGATAAACAGTTGGTCGATTTTAAAATTGAAAATATCGCAACTGGAATGCATACCATGGGGCACAGGTTCTTGTCTGATGGTTTGATTGAGATCAAAAATGTGACCGATTACCGGGAACAATTACAAAAGAACTATGTAATATTGAACCAGCAGGAAAGAAAAGCCATGATCTCCCGCCAAATAAAAGCTGAAGCAGTTGCAGCCGGTGGGGAGCCCATGGAAAATGAAGATCTATTGGACGAAATTACCTACCTGGTAGAATATCCCACTGCTTTTTACGGAAGTTTTGATCCTTCTTATCTGGAGGTGCCTTCCGAAGTCCTTACTACCAGCATGATCGAACATCAACGTTATTTCCCGGTGTTCGACCAGGCAGGAAAGCTGCTGCCAGGTTTCATAGGAGTAAATAATGGTACTGCCAGTAACATCGATGTGGTCAGGGCTGGAAATGAAAGAGTGTTAAAAGCCCGCCTGGAGGATGCGCTGTTCTTCTGGAAGGAAGATCTAAAAAAGGACTGGGATCAAGTAGTGGAAAAACTTGATTCAGTTTTGTTTCATGAACGATTAGGAACAGTCCGGGACAAAGTGACCCGCTTGCAAAAGAATTCCGCTTCTATTGCCGGACAGATAGGAGGGGTCGAGATGACTGTCATTGACCGGGCAGCTTTTCTGTGCAAAGCGGACTTGTTAAGCAATATGGTTTATGAATTTCCTGAACTCCAGGGCATAATGGGCCGCTATTATGCCATTCAGGCTGGCGAAAGAGAGGAAGTCTGCAATGCGATCTATGAACATTATCTGCCGCGCTTTGCAGGGGATGAATTGCCTTCTTCGCGTGCCGGAATTGTGTTAAGTCTGGCGGAGAAAATAGATCATTTGACCAGCTTTTTTGCCATTGGTATCAAACCCAGCGGTTCTCAGGACCCCTATGCATTAAGGCGTCAGGCAATGGGTATCGCAACCATCATTTTGGATGAGCGGCCGGGTATTGTTATGGAAATCGCGATAGGAGAAGCCTATAATAATTTGTCAGCATTGAAATTAAACCGCAGCAAAGATGATGTGATCACGGAAACGGTAGATTTTATCCGCCAGCGGCTGCGCAGCATTCTTACCGAACGAGGCTATTCCTATGATGTTATTGATGCTGTATTTGCGGCCCAGGCCAATGACTTTTCTGATATGGAACTACGGATAAAGTCGGTGACCGAATTCAAAAATTCAACGGACATGGAAGATTTTATGGTGGTATACAACCGGGCTAATAATTTGAGCAAGTCATGGACCAGTGAGGATGTCAATAAAAATATCTTGCAGGAAGATACCGAAATCAAATTGTTTGAGGCAATCACCGGTCTGATGCCCCAGGTCAAAAGCAGTATCCAGCACCAGGAGTATATAGCAGCACTCAGGAAAATTGTCGAACTGCGGCCATATGTTGATGCATTTTTTGATCAGGTTATGGTCATGTCTCCTGACCCGCAGCTAAAGGCCTCCCGATTGGCTATACTAAAAATGATTGCAAATTTGTGTAATTTAACTGCCGATTTTAGCAAAATAGTTTAAAAAATAGTTGAACATGTTCACCAAATTAAATATAGTATATATAATTGATGCAAAATAGCCCAAAAAGTATAGCATAATTGGGTGGTGAATAATATCGAACTAAATGAGCGGCAGGAAAGAATACTGGCAATCGTAAAAAATGAAGGACCGATTACCGGAGAAAAAATCGCCAGTCTTTTGAATGTTACCCGTGCAGCCTTGCGGCCTGATTTGGCGGTTCTAACCATGTCGGGTTTCCTCGAAGCCAAACCACGGGTAGGCTACAAATATAAAACGGAGAGATCCATTAATGAAATTAGAAAACTATTGAATGGCTATCAGGTCAAGGACATCCAGTCGAGACCTGTCATTGTTAAAGAAAACTGCAGTATCTACGATGCTATCGTTACTCTCTTTGTAGAGGACTGCGGAAGTATTTTTATTGTCAGCAATGAAAATCTTCTGTCCGGGATTGTTTCCCGAAAAGACTTTTTAAAAACGACTTTAGGTCAGGCAGATATTCACAAGGTACCGGTCAGTGTGATAATGACTCGGATGCCGAATATTATTACTGCTTTTGCAGAAGAAACCGTAGTGGCAGTGGTCAAAAAAATTGTAGAGCATGAAATTGACAGTCTGCCGGTAGTTAAATGCTTTATCGATGCACAAGGAGAAGAAAAATTAGAAGTCATTGGTAAAGTGACCAAAACGAATATCGCCAGATTATTTTTAGATATGGCGGAGAATGGAACAGAGGTGGTTGAGTTTGAGTAATCATTTGCCGGGGATCTTTATAATATCAGATTCCACAGGTGAGACTGCTGAGATGGTAGTAAGGGCAGCTGCCAGCCAGTTTAATTCAGGAGATATGGAAATTAAAAGGGTGCCGAATATTTCTGATACCGATACCATTGATGAAGTGGTAAAAGTGGCTCAGACAAATAAATTTATGATTGCCTATACTCTTGCTATTGAAGAATTGGCTATCCATTTGGAAAAAGCTGCAGAGCAAGCAGAAGTAATTTGTATAGATATTTTAGGTCCATTGTTAAGTGCGTTCAGAAGTGTCAGCCATTTGGAGCCTAAAAGAGAACCGGGGCTGCTTCGCAAAATAGACGAAATGTACTACAAACGCGTAGAAGCGGTGGAATTTGCCGTAAGATATGATGACGGTAAAGACCCCCGGGGTATTAGTATGGCCGACATCGTTTTGGTGGGGGTTTCCCGTACTTCAAAAACGCCTCTTTCCATGTATCTGGCTCATAAAAGAATTAAGGTAGCGAATGTACCTTTGGTGCCGGAAGTACCTCCTCCTGAGGAGCTGTTTAAAGTGGAGCGGGGTAAGGTGATTGGCTTGACGATAAAACCGGATCTATTGAATCATATCCGCACTGAGCGGTTGATGACACTTGGATTAAAAGGCCAGGCCAACTATGCGAATTATGAAAGAATACTCGAAGAACTCGAATATTCAGAAGCACTCATGAAACGTCTGGGTTGCCCGGTTATAGATGTCACCAATAAGGCCGTTGAAGAGACAGCCAGCAAAATAATGGAAATATACTATAGGAGGATAAGTAATGTCTAGCAAGCGGTATGTATATGGATTTGCTGAAGGAAGTTCCGAACTGCGTGCATTATTAGGTGGCAAAGGTGCCAATCTGGCTGAGATGACCCTGATTGGACTGCCGGTACCACCAGGCTTCACCATTAGCACTGAAGCATGCAATGAGTATTTGGATAAAAACAAGGAATTTCCTGCAGGAATGTGGGAAGAAGTTGATACAGCGCTGAAATCCCTGGAAGACAAAACCGGGAAGAAATTTGGGAACAAGGATAATCCGCTGTTAGTCTCCGTAAGGTCAGGAGCACCAGTTTCGATGCCGGGTATGATGGATACGATTTTGAATTTGGGATTAAATGATGAATCCGTAAAGGGACTGGCACAACTTACCGGTGACAGTAGATTTGCTTACGACTGCTATAGACGATTTATACAAATGTTCTGTAATGTGGTGCTGGATATTGAACATTTCCGCTTTGAAGATATGGTTGAAAGACATAAACGTAGATTGGGCCTGATTTTTGATTATGAGATCCCGGAAGCGGAATTATTACGATTGATTGATGAATATAAGCTATTGGTACAGGAACAAAAAGGTTTCGCTTTTCCGCAGCAGGTGGGCGATCAGTTGAATATGGCGATTAAGGCAGTTTTTGATTCCTGGAATAATCAAAGGGCTATCGTTTACCGCAAGCTGAATAAAATTGATGATAAATTAGGTACAGCAGTAAATGTTCAATGTATGGCCTTTGGCAATATGGGCGATGATTGTGGTACAGGCGTAGCCTTCACCCGTAACCCCTCCACCGGCGTCAATGAACTATATGGTGAGTTCCTGATTAATGCTCAGGGGGAAGATGTTGTGGCCGGAATACGCACCCCTATGCCTATTTCCGAGTTAAAAGAAAAACTCCCCATGGTATATAAGCAATTTGTTGATACCTGCAAAAAGTTAGAGAACCATTATCGTGATATACAGGATATTGAGTTTACCGTTGAAAAAGGCAAACTATATATGTTGCAGACCAGAAACGGAAAGCGTACAGCCAAGGCGGCAGTAAAAGTAGCTGTTGACATGGTCAATGAAGGGATCATAACCATTGAAGAAGCTTTGCTTAGACTTGATGCGAATCAAATCAATCAGCTATTACATAGACAGATCGATAACAGCCATAAAATAGAAGTAATTGCCACCGGGTTGCCGGCATCTCCAGGTGCTGCCTGCGGCAAGGTCGTGTTTTCAGCTGACCAGGCTGAAAAAATGGGGGAAGCAGGAGAAAAAGTCGTTCTGGTAAGAAATGAGACAACCCCGGATGACATTCATGGTATCGTTACGGCCCAGGGCGTTTTAACTTCCCGGGGCGGGATGACTTCCCATGCAGCAGTGGTGGCCAGAGGCATGGGAAAACCATGTGTTTGCGGTTGTGAATCTTTAAAGATAGATTCAGAAAACAGTTGTTTTGTAGCGAACGGGACCATCGTCAAAGAAGGGGACATTATTTCCGTGGACGGAGCAACCGGTAATGTGATGCTGGGTGAGGTCCCAATGATAGAACCCACACTTTCCGACGAATTTGAACTGCTGTTAAAATGGGCGGATGATATCAAAAATCTTTCCATCAGAGCCAATGCTGATACTCCGCAGGATGCTGCCCGTGCAAGAGAATTCGGTGCTCAAGGAATAGGATTGTGCAGAACCGAGCATATGTTTATGGCTTCTGAAAGACTGCCATTGGTTCAGGCTATGATCCTGGCTGAAAATATAACTGATCGGGAAACAGCATTGGAAAAATTGCTGCCGCTGCAACGGGAAGATTTCTATGGCATTTTAAAAGCGATGGCACCTTACCCGGTAACCATCAGATTGCTGGATCCACCTTTGCATGAATTCTTGCCTGACCACGATTCATTATTATTGGAAATTGCTGAAATGCAGCATAACCAAATCAATAATCACGAACTATATGAAAAAGAAGAATTACTTAAAAAAATACATTCATTGGCGGAGAAGAACCCTATGTTGGGGCACAGAGGATGCCGACTGGGCATCACCTTCCCGGAAATCTACCGCATGCAGGCCAGGGCTATCTTTGAAGCCATGGTAATGCTGAAAAAGGAAGGAATCGAAGCATTCACCGAAATTGAAATACCGCTGGTAATGGATGTTATTGAGTTGAGCGTATTGAAAACTGAAATTCTCGATGTATATGACAAACTATCAGCCGAAACCGGGATGGAATTAAAGTTCTGCATTGGAACCATGATCGAACTTCCCCGGGCTTGTGTTACTGCTGATGCAATTGCTCAGGAAGCGGAGTTCTTTTCTTTTGGTACCAATGATTTGACCCAGACCACGCTGGGCTTCAGCCGGGATGATGCGGAAAGTAAATTTATACCTGTTTATCTGGATAAGAAAATCATGAAAGATAATCCCTTCGCAGTTTTAGACAGGACTGGCGTGGGTGCTTTAATGAAAATCGCGGCAGAAAAAGCTCGCCAGGTCAAACCCGGAATTTTATTGGGGATTTGCGGAGAACATGGGGGAGAACCGGAATCTATTGAATTCTGCCATATTATTGGGCTTGATTACGTAAGCTGTTCTCCATACCGGATCCCGGTAGCAAGACTAGCTGCTGCCCAAGCCAAACTAAAGAATTATTAAAAAATTTACCAATAACGAAGAAATATTTCAGGATCATTAAAGATGGATCCATGGAAACAATCATGTATTAAGACGGGACAGGCTTTTGTAATGTCTGAAACAGGGGGAAGATCAAGCCCCCTGTTTGCTTTGTAAGCAATAAAGGATTCAAATTGTTTTTGGAGTATTTATAACTTGCGGATAAAAAAGCGTAATAGAAAAGGAGACCAAATTGAACATCCGGGAAACGATAGAAGAACGTGAGATAAATATATTAAGCCCGTTAGCTTCCAAAGCTAAGTTTTCCTGGGGCAGGGACAATCCTGAAACGGCAGAAGCAATCAGGACCTGCTTCATGATCGACCGTGACCGGATCGTTCATTCCAAATCATTTCGGCGTTTGAAGGACAAGACTCAGGTTTTTATTGCACCACCCGGTGATCATTACCGCAGCCGGCTTACACATACCCTGGAAGTCAGCCAGATCGCAAGAACTATCGGAGCAGGGCTGAATCTGAATATCGATTTGATCGAAGCCATTGCTCTGGCTCATGATGTCGGGCATACTCCTTTTGCCCATGCCGGGGAGATCATATTGAATGAACTATTGCCCCAGGGCTTTCGGCACAGCCAGAACAGCATCAGAGTATTGACCCGCATTGAAAAACATCGGAGCCAGAATGGCCTTAATTTGAGCGGAGAAGTTTTGGATGGGGTACTTTATCACAGCGGTTATGGAAAAGGCAAACCCCAGGCATCTACTTTGGAAGGCCAGGTTATACATCTAAGTGATAAAATTGCCTATGTGCAGCATGATATTGATGATTCCATAAGAGCGGGATTACTAAAGCTTGAGGATATACCACCTGAATATCTGGAAACTTTAGGGTACACTCACAGCCAACGCATAGCAACACTGGTAACTGATGCGATCGCTAATACCAGTAGCTTTATGGGGAAAGATGACGGGGATATTCTTGTAAGCTTCTGTCCGGAAGTTGATAAAGCCTTACAAGGCTTGCGGCACTTTATGTTTGAATTTATTTATCAGGGGCCGGTCTGCTTGGCTGAGCGACGGCGTGCCACATTTATTATCGAGCATTTATTTGATTATTTTAGAAAGTATCCGCAGAAGATGACTGAATTTTACCGTGAAATAGCGGAACAGGAGGGAATGGAAACCGCCGTGGCAGATTATATATCCGGTATGAGTGACGCCTTTTGTATCGCCTTATTTGAAGATATCTATATTCCCCAGTCCTTGGTTCCCAATGCCCTGAAAAGCAGGGGCGGTGATGAATATTAATGTTTTTAGACAAATTCCAAAATATTTAGAAGGATTTTTCTCTGAAGCATAGAATAGTAGGTGAAGTGATGACAAGGTATTATGATGACCATATTATAGAAGACATTGAGTTGCGGCTCGATATCGTTGATGTAATATCTGAAACCATTAATCTGACCCGAAAAGGGAATCGATATTGGGGGATTTGTCCGTTTCATGCTGAGAAAACCCCCTCCTTTAGTGTGAGCGCTGAAAAGAAAATGTTCTATTGTTTTGGCTGTCATGCAGGGGGCAATATGTTTTCCTTTGTAATGAAACGTGACGGCGTTGAATTCAAGGAAGCTATCCAGATCCTGGCCGCCAAAGCTGGGGTAAAACTCGTAACGGCTGAACGTAAAAAAGATGACAAAAGAGCGGGTGTTCTTGGTATTAACAGGTCCGCCTGCGAATTTTACCGGAATCATTTAAATAGCGAATTAGGAAAAACTGCCAGAGAATATCTGGCTAAGCGCCGCATCAATGCTCAGAGCATTGAGGAGTTTAAATTAGGCATGGCGCCACAGGAATGGGATGGCCTGGAGAAAAATATGGCAAGTAAAGGTTTATCCCGTGAGGAATTGCAATTATCTGGCCTGATAAAACGTAATGAAAACAGGAACAGCTATTATGATATATTTCGTAATCGTTTGATGTTTCCTATTATTAACCCAAGCGGGGATATCATAGGTTTTGGCGGAAGAGTTCTTGATGAAGCCATACCTAAATACCTTAACACAGCTGAGACCGATATATTTGCCAAACGCAGAAACTTATACGGCCTTTATCAGGGGAAGGAACATATTCGTCAAGCAAATGAAGCCATATTGGTGGAAGGATATATGGATTGTATCATGCTCCATCAGGCGGGCATAAAAAATACGGTGGCTTCCCTGGGAACTGCTTTTACAACGGAACAGGCAAAATTGATCCAGCGTTATGCAGAAAATGTTCTGATCCTGTTTGATGGTGATGAAGCCGGCCAAAGAGAAACTTTAAAAGCGATCGAGGTTTTAAGCCAACAAGGAATTAAAATATTTACCGCCAGTCTGCCGGATGAAATGGATCCGGACGAGTTCTTAAATAAATATGGAAAAGAGGAATTTTCAGACTATATAAAGAATAATAGAAAAAGTCATATTGAATTTAAAATTGATAGATATTTACGATTCACCCCGATTTTAGATATGCAGAATAAAATTAAAATTTTGGATCAGGTCAAAGATGACATTACTAATATAAAAAGTGAGCTGGAAAAAGACTACCATATAAAGAGTTTAGCCCGAAAGCTCATGATTGAAGAGAATATCATTCATAGAGAATTTAAACCAAGCGGCAGATACAGCGGGAAAGAAGGTATATTAAGGAATAAAACTGAGATAATAAGAGATAATAAAAAGTACGGCAATTATAGTATAGAAGAGAAAATAATGGCAGCGATTCTGGAAGATGATAAGAATTTGCATAAAATCAAAAATAGCATTGGGTTGGATGTTTTTACCCAACCTGGACTGAGGATACTGGCAAACTATTATAATCAATTGTCAGGAGATATTTTGAACAGATACGAACAATTGAAAATATGGGCTAGTGAACAAGGACTGGATGGGATCCTGGCGAGAATAACATTCTTATTGGGCGATAAATGTTTAAATGAGATTCAAATCAATAACTTTATCCAGGATGTCAAACGAAAGGAAAATGAAATATTCTGGCAAGCTATGTTGGGAGAACTGGATAACTTGAATAATAACGGTGATTTTAACTCACTACTAAGATTTATACTTAATTTCGATGAAGCTTCAAACAATTTCCAGGAAGGAGGGCAAGCATGAAATCAGACAAAAATTTAGCCGAATCTATAAGCGCTTTGGCTGAAAAAGGCAAGAAGAAAAAGCATCTCTCCTATGAAGAAATTGTTGATGATCTGCAGGGTTATAATCTCGAACCTGATAATTTGGATGATATATTAGAGCACCTCCAATCTTTGGGTATAAATGTTGGGGCAGAAGTCGAGAATGAGGCAGATATTGAAGATGAAATTGAGAAGGAGAGCATTGAAACCGAGGAAGTAACAGTTCCTGATGGAATCGAAATAGATGATCCGGTTCGCATGTATCTCAAAGAGATCGGCCGAGTCCCCCTTTTGAAAGCAGAACAGGAAATGGATCTGGCTCAAAGAATAGAATTGGGAGAAGAAGAGGCTAAAAGGCAATTAGTCGAAGCTAACTTAAGACTGGTGGTCAGCATAGCCAAGCGCTATGTTGGCAGGGGCATGCTGTTTTTGGATCTTATTCAGGAAGGCAATCTGGGTTTGATGAAAGCGGTAGAAAAATTTGATTATCGCAAAGGGTTTAAATTCAGTACATATGCTACCTGGTGGATAAGACAAGCGATTACCAGAGCTATTGCGGATCAGGCCAGAACCATTAGAATACCTGTGCATATGGTTGAAACGATCAATAAATTATCGCGGATCCAGCGCAGTTTGCTGCAGACATTGGGGCGTGAACCAACTCCCATTGAAGTGGCGGAGGAAATGGATATACCAGTGGAAAGAGTCATCGAAATTATGAAGGTAGCCCAGGAACCAGTTTCACTTGAAACACCCATTGGGGAAGAAGATGACAGCCACTTAGGGGATTTTATCACCGATGAGGAAGCTGAGTCCCCTGAAGAGTCAGCCTCATTTGTATTGCTTCGGGAGCATCTAGATGGGATTCTGGGTACTTTAACTGAAAGGGAAGAAAAAGTGTTGCGGCTTCGCTTCGGTTTAAATGATGGCCGTCCCCGTACCCTTGAAGAAGTGGGGCAGGAATTCGGGGTTACCCGGGAAAGGATCCGCCAAATCGAAGCAAAAGCTTTAAGAAAACTACGTCATCCATCTCGCAGCAAAAAGCTGAAGGATTACATCGAGTAATTAAGTTAATGCCGAATATAAGCTATTGACAAGCGAAAACCGGCAATATATAATATCTTTTGTTGGGTCAAAATGCAGTCCTCGATAGCTCAACGGTAGAGCATCCGGCTGTTAACCGGAGGGTTGTAGGTTCGAATCCTACTCGGGGAGCCAAATGATTAATCAGGCGGTAACCACGAAGTTACCGCTTTTTAATTCAAACTAAAGTCCCTGCATGAAAAAAGTTTTGCTATTGACCTTTTACCAGTTATTTTATATACTAACTCTTGCGGGGTTTTACAGCATCCCGGGCCTATAGCTCAGTTGGTAGAGCTACCGGCTCATAACCGGTTGGTCCCAGGTTCGAGTCCTGGTAGGCCCACCATCACATGGCCCCTTGGTCAAGCGGTCTAAGACACCGCCCTTTCACGGCGGTAACAGGGGTTCGAGTCCCCTAGGGGTCACCATTCGGGCGATTAGCTCAGTTGGGAGAGCGCCTGCCTTACAAGCAGGATGTCGGCGGTTCGAGCCCGTCATCGCCCACCATCTGTTAAATAAAGGTTTGAACATAGTTCAGACCTTTTTTTAATTTTCGCTTATTCTTATAGGAATTGAGAAGCTGCGTTTAGCCATCGCCAATCATAAATCACCCATTTGCTCTCATTTCGTATACCGGTCACGAATAATGAATATTGATCACCTGATCGGTAGCAGTCATAGAATCTCAAGCGGAAGATAATAGTGTTATTATCCAACAGCAAGTACTCAGTTTGCTCTCGGTGCTCTTCTACAAGGATAGGGATGCTGTCTGTCGGAATCAATACCAGCCGCTTCAATTCTGGTTTCCACAATAAATATTCAGATATTATTCGTGCGGATAATGAAGGGGAAATTCCAGACTCCTGTAAGTCCGCTTGTAATTCCTGCGTGGCTTCTGCGCTTATTAAATAGTATCCACCTATAAATTCCTGCGCAGCAAGACAAACGTTCATTTGTGCAAAGCTCTCTGTTATGGAAACAAAAGCTTCTGAAGCCGGTATAACTCCATTGCTTAAAGACAGGAAATGATCATCGTCATTCATGCCATAGGCTAGGCAGGGGAAAATAAATAAACTGCTCAATATGCTAATGGCTAGTGACAACACTAAGGTTTTAACTGGGTGCACATAGATACCCCCTTTGCCAAAAGTGAATCAAGTATATAATGAGGCGGTAAATAATTACAAGGGAATTTTGCCTGCTTTGGGCGACATTATCACTACTAAATTTCTCATGGATCGAAAAAAGTACGAACCTGAATATTTTAGTATTTGACGAAAAACTTTGGTAAAATATTAATAACAAATCTAAAGAATATTGGAAAAATATCGAAAACAAAAGGGGTGATTATAAAGCTTGCAGCAGTTGATGCAGGAATTAATCTAAAGGAGGAATTTAGATTGGATACTAAAATGTTGGATACTTTTTTGGAACAAGTGAAAACTCTGCCGCGAATGTTTTATAATACTGTCGAGAATTTTGGGGAACGGCCTGCTCTTAAATATAAAGTAAACGGTACATATGTTACTATGACCTACCATGAGTTTGCCGATACGGTTGAAGTAATGGCGAACGGTCTGCTGGGTTTGGGTTTGACCAAAGGAGACCGGGTCTGTCTGATGGCCCATACCAGTGCACAGTGGGCCTGGGCTGATTTTTCCATTTTAAACAGCGGAGGCGTGACCGTCACTGCATACCCGACCCTTCCTGCAGATGACGTGGAATATCTGCTGGATCATTCCGGTTTCAGATTTATGTATGTCGGCAATGAAGAGATCTTATCCCGGATCAGACCCGTTGTGGAGAAAAGTCCGAATATAGAAAAAATAATTGTGCTGGATGATGGTTTCCAAAAGGAAACTGAAAAAATCATCAGCCTTAGAACCCTGCAAAACTTGGGTAAAGAATTTGCTGCGGCCAATCCGGACCTGTATACACAAAATTGGCAATCATTACAGGGAAGCGATCCGTCCAGTATTATTTATACTTCAGGAACCACCGGCAGCTATTTGAAAGGCAGCCTTTTGACCCATGAAGATATGATCGGTTCTCTGACCCGCAGTTTAAAACATATGATCATCGGCGGCACCAATTGCAATTATGAAGACACAGCATTTTCGCTGCTGCCTTTATCACATATCTGGGAAAGAAACAATTCCTATTTCGCTATGATTGCGGTGGGGGGATGCATCGGGTTTGCTGAAAAACCAACTACCTTGCTGCAGGATATTGGCGAGATCAAACCGACCTGGGTTTTGTTGGTACCGCGGTTATGGGACAGAATATTTAATGGTCTCAAAGGACTTTTGACCAGTACGCCGGAAGGCAGAGAAAAATTTGAGTGGGCCATGGAGGTCGGGAAAAAAGTTTTGCAGCATCGTACGGGCCCCAATGGCGCAGTGGATTTGACCGCCGATCCTACCTTGGGACTTGATGAAGAATTGAAGGCAGATTTCCTGAAAGCCAAAACGGAAATATTTGACGTATACTACAATGCATTAGGCGGACACTTAAGGGTGGCTTATTCAGGCGGGGGCATGCTGCCGCCCGATCTGCACGAGGCTTTTCTGACCATCAATTTCCCGCTTCTAAATGGCTGGGGTCTGACAGAAACGGCAGCGGGGATCAATCATGGTTATCCTAATGCTACCAAGATCGGCTGGTTATCTAAAATGGTACCCGGGGTTGAAGCCAAACTTGATGAAGATGGTGAAATACTAGTGAGAGGAATTGGCGTTATAACCAAATACTATAAGAATCCGGAAGAAGACGAAATATCGTTTACCCCGGACGGCTGGTTCCGGACAGGTGATATAGGGGAATTCGATGACGAAGGCTTCTTGCGGATCGTTGATCGAAAAAAATATATTATCGTATTGGATACCGGAAAAAATGTGGCACCTGCCAGGATAGAATCCCGCTTTGTGAACAATCCGGTGGTTGAGCAGATCATCGTTGTGGGGAATGATCGAAAGTTTTTGACCGCCGTCGTGGTCCCCGGCTATGACTATATTCTTTACATAATGCGGGAACGGGGTATCGCCATCGATGAAAGCAAGCTGGAATTTTCCAATATCAATGGGATGGATACCTGCGTTCATGTGGGGACGGATGTGACTGATCATCCTTTAGTAAGAGAATTGATAGATGCTGAAATCGCCAAGGTCAACAGCGAACTGGACGACTATGAAGGAATAAAAAAATACATTATTCTGCCGGGCAAGTTTACAGAAGATAATGGCATGCTTACCCCGACACTCAAAATCAAAAACCGGGTGGTGTTGGAAAGATATACCCGGGAAATAGAAGAACTGTATAAGTAGCAGCACGGCTTATGGCTGGCATATAATGTCAGCCATTTTTTTATCTGGCAGTAAAAACTATAGTTATATGGATATGCATTACATAGCCTTACAAGGATTGTATTCATTGACAGTGATATCTGCATTTGCTAAGATTAGTTTGCTATTCAGGCTGGCAATTGACGCGCTTATGCGAGCCTGATGATGAGGAAAAACTTAGGATCTTTGAGGTGAAATCAGGGGGTGAATTTATGTCAGCAGTCGTACTGGTAGGAGCACAGTGGGGAGATGAAGGCAAGGGCAAAGTAACGGATTTTCTCGCCGAGCAGGCGAACTGCGTGGTCCGATATCAGGGTGGGAGCAATGCCGGACATACTGTGGAAGTGGCCAATGAGCAATTCAAGCTGCATCTTATTCCTTCAGGTATTTTGTACCCCGAGACACTTTGTGTAGTTGGCAACGGAGTCGTGGTGGACATGGAAAAGCTGATCGAGGAAATCAAGGGGTTAAATGAAAGAGGGATCAGTACAGATAATTTAAAAATCAGTCTGAGAGCGCCGGTGGTCATACCATATCATAAAAAGATCGATGAATTGGAAGAACGAAGCAGCAAAATAGGTACCACCAAAAGAGGCATCGGACCGACTTACGCAGATAAAATAAATCGTATCGGCTTCAGGATGAGCGACCTCGTTGAATTGACCGATAATTTTAAAGCCAGATTCAAAGCCCAGGTAGAATATAAGAACCGGCTCATTGAAGAGATTTATAATGATAAGGGATTTCATTATCAGGATCTGCTCGATCAATTGACCGGGCAGGCCGAACAATTGAAAAAATATCTGGCTGACACTTCTTGCCTGGTTTATCAAGCGATACAAGCAGGACAAAAAGTACTGTTTGAAGGGGCGCAAGGAACCTTGCTGGATATCGATCATGGTACGTATCCATATGTTACATCTTCCCATCCAATTGCAGGCGGGGCTTGTACCGGAGCCGGCATTGGACCGACTTGTATAAATCGGGTCCTGGGGGTGGCCAAAGCTTACACTACCCGGGTAGGAGAAGGACCATTCCCTACGGAACTATTTGATGCTGATGGAGAGGCACTACAGGCTAGGGGAGCAGAATTCGGTACCACCACCGGCCGGCCCAGACGATGCGGCTGGCTGGATGTGGTTATCCTCCGGTATGCGGTGAGAATAAATGGACTGACTGATTTTGCCTTTACTAAGCTTGATGTTCTGGATACATTCGACACCATAAAAATTTGTATTGGATACAAATATAAAGGTAATTTAATGACCGAGTTTCCTGAAAATGCAGATGTTTTGGCAGCATGTACCCCTGAGTACATTGAGATGCCTGGTTGGAAACAGGATATAACCGGTACAACGACCTATGAAGAACTTCCGCAAAAGGCCAGGGATTATATTGAAAAAATAGAGGAACTCACTGGTATCAAACATGCTATTATAGCGGTTGGACCCAAAAGGACACAAACAATCATTGGCAGTCGGCTCTTTTAGCATCCCGTAAAGGTTCTCATATGGGATTTGTATGCATCCAAGCCATCCTGACGGGATGGCTTTTAAATTTCCATGATCCATGTTTATTGTATTATACTGCTTGGCATGGCAGGTACATTTAAAACCTGAGTAGTGGTTAATCTTTAAAATAAAAGGTATACAATATATCTTTTGCAATTAGGTTGCATTTATTATTTTTTAACATAATAATACAAATGTAATAGTAATCAAATAGTCAGACGGGATAAGGGTGTCCTTGGGGTGCAGTTTTCTTAAAAAAAAGACTGCGGTTCAAGCACTCTTATTTTTGTTAAGGCAGGTGATAACCTTTGTCTAAGTCAAAAATAATAATAGCAGAGAGCAATGAAAAATCAAGGAATTCACTAAAAACGATATTGATTAAATACGGATACAGCGTAGTAGGAGAAGTAAACAATGCCCCTGAGCTTTTGCGCGAGACCCGCAAACTGTTTCCCGATTTGGTTATTATAGCCAGCGATATCGAGGGCGGGAGTATTTTCGAGGTTGCCGGGATAATTGAATATGACCAGTTAGCGGCTGTCCTTATATTAACCGATGACTTGAGAAATTACTCAACCGAGGCATTCCCCCAAATAATGAAACCGTTTTTACCGGAAACCCTATTTTCAGTGGTGGAAATTTGTTTACTTTACAATCAGCGCCTGCACTCCATAAGAAATGAGGTCAAGAAATTGCGGGAAAACCTGGAAGACCGCAAGATGATCGAGAAAGCCAAAGGCGTACTTATGACAAAAATGGGAATCAGTGAAGAGGAAGCTTATCGTAAAATGCGTAAGCTCAGTATGGATAAGTCAATTAGTATGAAGAATATTGCCTGCGCGGTTATTGAGACAGACACATAAGAACTCGGATTGACTCTGAATATGGACAGTTAAGGGGAGGATAAAATGATGGAATTTGTTAAAATGCATGGTTTAGGCAATGATTTTATTATTACCCGCGTCGCAAGCTGGCAGGAGGCAGAAGCTCTTCAACCTTATGCCGTTAAATTGTGTAATCGTTATTACGGTATAGGAGCTGATGGTTTAGTCACATTTGGCTGCGGGAAAGATGCTGATTTATTTATGAGGATATTTAATCCTGATGGCAGTGAAGCTGAAATGTGCGGCAATGCTATAAGATGTGTAGCTCAATATGCCTGGCAAAACAGGATATCAAACAATAATCCTGTGGCAGTTAAAACGCAGGCGGGAGTTAAGTATCCGGAAATACTAAGTGGGGGGGAAGAAAACCTTTTGGTAAGAGTTGATATGGGTGAGCCGTTATTAGAAACTGCTGGTATTCCTATGCTCGCGTCAGATATTAAAACCATTATTAAAATAAACGATGCTTTATTCGAAGTCACAGCTGTGTCGATGGGAAACCCACACTGCATAATTTTTACAGAAGATATCAACAAGATCGATATCTCCAAATGGGGCCCTTTACTTGAGAAGCATAGCTGCTTTCCCGCCCGTACTAATGTGGAGTTTGTTCAGGTAAATGATCCTGCGGATATATCACTGATCGTATGGGAGAGAGGAGCAGGGATAACTCAAGCCTGCGGGACAGGGGCCTGTGCAACACTAGTAGCTGCGGTATTGAATAGCCAAAGCGATAGGAAAGCTACAGTTCATTTGCCTGGAGGAGATTTGCTGATTGAGTGGCAGGAGTATGACAATCATGTATATATGACCGGACCGGCAGCTCATATATACAAGGGCAGTATTGAGCTGAATATATGATGACAGGGAGGAACTAGTATGACAATGGCTAATAACGCAATGAGAAATTTACCGCCCTACTTATTTGCCCGTATTGAGAATAAAATTGCCCAGGCTGAGGCAGCAGGACTGGATATAATAAATTTGGGAATAGGCGATCCGGATCTTCCAACGCCAAAGAGTATAATTGATGCTTTGGTTGCTTCTGCCCATCAGGCTGAAAATCATCGTTATTCTACTTCAGTGGGACTGCTTGCTTACAGGCAGGCTGTATCGGGATGGTATAAAAAGCGTTTTAATGTAGAACTTGACCCGGAGAAGGAAGTGGTATCACTCTTGGGGTCCAAAGAAGGCCTTGCTCATGTAACCTTTGCTTTTTTGAATCCAGGTGATATAAGCCTGGTTACTGACCCAGGTTATCCGGTTTATAAAATAGCTACTCTTTTAGCCAATGGCGAACCCTATATCTTACCGTTACGTCAAGAAAACGGGTATTTACTTAAATTTGATGACATACCTGCAGATATAGCCAGGAAAGCAAAGCTGCTTTTTATAAATTACCCGAATAATCCAACTGGAGCGGTGTGCGATATAAAGTTCTTTAATGAGACAGTTGAATTTGCCAAATCATATAGTATTCTGGTTTGTCATGATGCAGCTTACTCAGAAATCAGCTTTGATGGATTTAAAGTACCTAGCTTTTTGCAAGCCGAAGGTGCCAAAGAGGTAGGAATTGAGTTTCATTCGTTGTCTAAAACCTATAACATGACGGGATGGAGGATAGGTTGGATTGCGGGCAACGAAGAAGCAATTGAGATCATGGGAAGATTTAAATCTAATGTTGATTCTGGAATATTCTTGCCTATTCAACATGCGGCGACTGAATCTTTGAATGGTTCTCAGGAATCAGTGGAAACGATGCAATTGATTTATCAGGAGAGACGAGATACGGCAATCAAAGGACTCAGGAAAATGGGCTGGGAAATAGATAGTCCCAGAGCCAGTTTTTACCTTTGGCTTAGAGTACCGGCGGGGTTTACTTCCAATTCTTTTGCCGAATATGTTTTGGAAAAAGCAGCTGTAGTAATAACCCCGGGCAACGGTTATGGCGATTATGGTGAAGGATATTTTAGGATTGCATTGACTGCTGACAAAGCCAGGATCGCTGAAGCTTTTAAGCGGATGTATTCGGTTTTGGGAAAAGTAAGCTTCTAATTCACGGAGTATAGGTATACAATATTATTGTGAAATAGTTATTGCATTTTACCGCCTATAACATATACTTATAAAAAGAAAATAAAAACCTGAGACGAAGGTGTCTGCGATACGACCTAATTGGTTTAGGTCAATGTTGTGGGCACTTATTTTTTTAGGCAGGTGATGATGAATTGTGAAAGAAGCGGATAGATTGAATGAGTTTTTTATTGGCTGTAAGTCGGCGAACATCATAAAAAGAATATCGATGAACAAGATTAGACTAAGAGAGCAGTATATATTCTGCAATATTCCCCTTCTGGCCCACTACGGTAAGAATAGACTAACTGAGTGCGTTATAGTGAATGATCAGGAGGATTTGGATCAGGTTATTTATTAATAACAAAGAAATAATAAACACTTAAAAGGAGAGGTAATAATGAAAAATAAAAAAGCTGATATTATCAAACTGGTAAAAGAGAATGATGTAAGATTCTTAAGACTGCAGTTTACAGATATCGCCGGGGTTATGAAGAATCTGGCCGTACCCATCAGCCAGATTGAAAAAGCCCTGGATGGGGAAATAATGTTTGATGGTTCTTCTATCAATGGCTTTGCTGATATTTCCGAATCGGATATGTATCTTGTGCCTGATTTGGATACTTTTGTGATTTTTCCCTGGCGTTCTGCCAATGGCAAAGTAGCCCGGCTGATATGTGATATTTATTTACCAGATGGAACCCCTTTTATGGGCTGCCCCCGCAATAATCTGAAACGAGTATTAAAAGAAGCCTATGACCTGGGTTATACAATGAATGTAGGCCCGGAAGCTGAATTTTTCTTATTTCTGTCTGATGAAAAAGGCCATGCTACTACTCAGGTCCAGGATGAGGCCGGTTATTTCGATCTGGCCCCGGTTGACCTGGGAGAAAATGCCCGTCGGGACATGGATACCACGTTGGAAGAAATGGGTTTTGAGATTGAAGCGTCACATCATGAAGTAGCTCCCGGGCAGCACGAAATTGATTTCAGATACGGTGATGCTTTGCATGTGGCGGATGCCATTATGACATTCAAGTTGGTGGTTCGCTCTATCGCACAGCGTCATGGATTACACGCTTCTTTTATGCCCAAACCGATCTTCGGTATCAACGGTTCGGGCATGCATACCCACCAGTCCTTGTTCAAAGACGGGCAGAATTCTTTTTATGATCCGAATGGGGCTGATCAGTTGAGCGATACCGCCAGATATTACATGGGCGGCATATTAAAGTATGCTCGTTCTTTTGCAGCAATAACCAATCCTACCGTAAATTCTTACAAAAGATTGGTTCCCGGATATGAAGCCCCGGTCAATATTGCTTGGTCAGGAGCCAATCGCAGTTGTTTGGTAAGAGTTCCGGCTAAAAGAGGAGCCAGCACGCGTATCGAAGTGAGGAATCCGGATCCTACCTGCAACCCATATCTTGCCTTGGCGGTAATGCTTACAGCCGGGCTGGACGGTATCAAGAACAAAATAGAACCCCCGTCAGCAGTTGATCGTAATATTTATAAAATGGAGGAAGTGGAACGTAAAGCCCTGGGCATTGGAAGTCTTCCCGGCAATTTGCTGGAAGCTTTAAATGAACTGGATGTCAGCGAACTGATTAAAGGAGCATTGGGGAGCCATATTTATGAAAAGTTCCGACAAGGCAAACTGGAAGAATGGAATGATTACAACATTCAGGTAACCCCTTGGGAAGTCAGCAATTATCTAAGTAAATTTTAATTAAATGTATACATTATATCTTCCCTTTAAGTCTTGCTAGCATTAAGGGAAGCATATAAAATGATGCTGATGGATGCAATGGCGTATCCTTTGCACAGTAAAATCAATACTTATTATATAGGCAATGAGGTCCTCGGCAACGATTTTTGTTGAGGACCTTTTTTTGAAGATTACGGAATATTCGAGACAAATGCAGAAAAGGTATTTGCCGCCGGTGACATGCGCCGTGGGCAGAGTCTGATCGTCTGGGCGATCCAGGAAGGCAAACTGGCTGCACGGGAAGTCGATAAGTTCCTGATGGGGAACAGCGCCATAAAATAAAGGAAATCTCGAGGTGAAAAGCCAATGAAAATCACGCTGACTCAGGTCGATCCAGTCGTAGGCGATATTACTGGGAATACAGCAAGACTTCTTAATGCAGTCGAACAATATAACTTTAAGACTGATTTGATCGTTTTCCCTGAATTATATCTGACGGGCTATCCACCCAGGGATTTGCTGGAAAAACCGGGATTTATCAAGCGGACCCGTGAAGCTTTGCAGGAAATATTATTGGCATCCAAAGCTTATCCGGATACAGGAATACTGTTCGGGATGCCTTCAGAGTCTGACATTGATACCGGCAAAGGTTTATATAATTCAGCTGTGCTGGTCTGCGGCGGGGAAGTTCTCTTTAAGCAGCATAAATCACTGCTGCCTTTTTATGATGTTTTTGATGAAAGCAGGTATTTTGATCCGGCTCCAGGTATTGAAACAGTTATATTTAAGGGGAGTTGTCTGGGAATTACAATCTGTGAGGACGCATGGAATATTCCGGCGATGCATCCTGCAGAATGGAGATATTTTACCGATCCGCAACAAAAACTGGGTGAGCAGGGGACAGAAATATTTATTAATATATCCGCGTCTCCCTACTATCTGGCTAAAGAAGATTTACGGTATGAGATATTCAGACATCATGCCGTAAAATATGGAATACCGTTTGTTTATGTGAATCAGATCGGTGCTAATGATGAACTTGTTTTCGACGGGCGGAGTATGGTTATTGATAAACAGGGGGAAATTCTTCAACGATTACCGGCTTTCCGGGAATCCATTGTGACTGTTGATACAGAAGACCCACCGAAAAACAGCTTGGAGCCTGAACAGCAGATGGAGTCTTTGTATAATGCACTGGTGTTAGGTATTCGTGATTATTTCAAAAAAACCGGATTTGTTCGTGCAATCATCGGGCTTTCCGGGGGTGTTGATTCAGCTTTGACTGCAGTTCTGGCAACAGAAGCTCTGGGGAGGGAAAATGTTTTGGGGATCTCTATGCCTTCCCGGTATTCATCTGAAGGCAGTGTAGCAGACTCCCGGAGCCTGGCAAAGAATCTTGGGATTGAGCTGAAAATTATTCCCATTATGCCTGTTTATGAGGCCTATATGCACAGCCTTAAAGATCATTTCGCCGGAAAGGAGCCTGACGTTACAGAGGAAAATATCCAGGCCCGCATTCGCGGAAATTTACTCATGGCATTTTCCAACAAACTGGGAGGAATGGTATTGTCGACCGGAAACAAGAGCGAGTTGGCAGTAGGATATTGCACATTATACGGAGATATGTGCGGTGGATTGTGCGTTCTTTCTGATGTACCGAAAACTATGGTTTATAAACTAAGCCGTTATATAAACAAAGAAAAGGAGATTATTCCAATTGCCACGCTTGAGAAGGAACCTTCTGCGGAACTGAGACCGGATCAGAAAGATCAGGATACATTGCCGCCTTATGAAGTATTGGATGCAATACTAAATGACTATATTGAAGAAAATTTATCCATTGCCGAGATCATCTCCCGGGGCTATAATCCCGATACTGTTCAATGGGTTGTGAGGGCTGTAAATTACAATGAGTATAAAAGAAAACAAGCTGCTCCGGGGATAAAGGTCAGTTCAAAAGCTTTTGGGATGGGCAGAAGGATTCCGATTGCAGCAAAATTTGAAGTGTAGTATGAGAACAAAAGAAGACTGATAAAAAGCAGCTTTGGTTGAAGAAAAAAAATAAAGGGTGGATTGGCTTGCAGCAAAACAGATATATTGTCCTGGAAAATGGGCAGATTTTCAGCGGTCAACCTCTGGGTGCAGCAGGGGACGTACTCGGAGAGATCGTCTTTACCACCGGAATGACCGGGTATCTGGAAACCTTGACTGATCCCAGCTATTATGGACAGATTGTGGTTCAGACGTTTCCCCTGATTGGTAATTATGGGATAATCCCCGCTGATTTTGAAAGTACTGCTCCTCAAGTAAAAGCTTATATTGTCCGCGAATGGTGTCAGGTTCCATCCAATTTCCGCAGCGAGGGTGAGATCGACACTTTTTTAAAGCTGCACAATATTACAGGTGTTTACGGTATTGATACCCGGGAGTTGACCAAGATCATTCGCGAGGTTGGGGTCATGAATGCCAAAATTACAGCAAATCTAGATAACCTTGATGAAATAATGACAGAAATTCGAAACTACAAGATTACGAATGCTGTACAAACAGTCAGTACCAGGGAAATTACCGTGGATAAAGGTGCAGCGGGGGGGCGCAGGGTGTTGCTGTGGGATTTCGGGGCGAAGGAGAATATCCGCCGCGAGTTGCTTAAACGGGGCTGTGAGGTCATCACTGTGCCTGCCGGTATGACAGCAGAAGAAATTGTAAATTTAAAACCCGATGGGATAATGCTTTCCAACGGGCCGGGGGACCCGGCAGATAATACTGAGATTATAAAAGAACTGGCCAAGCTGGCTGATGCCAATATACCGATCTATGGCATCTGTTTAGGACATCAACTGTTGGCTTTAGCTCAGGGAGCAGAAACTGCCAAACTAAAATACGGGCATCGAGGTGCTAACCAGCCGGTAAAGGATATAATGACCGGCAGAGTATATATCACCACGCAAAATCACGGCTACGCGGTTGTGAATGACAGCCTTCCGCCTCAGGCTTCGCTGCGTTTCATAAATGTCAATGACGGAACTTGTGAAGGAATTGAATATCACAATATGCCAGTGTTTTCGACCCAGTTTCATCCTGAGGCCTCAGCAGGCCCGCTTGATACATGTTATTTATTTGACCAGTTTATGGACCTCATAAAGGAGTGCTCAAAATGCCGCTAGACCAAAATATAAAAAAAGTGCTTGTGATTGGCTCGGGACCGATCGTGATCGGCCAGGCTGCGGAATTCGATTATGCGGGGACGCAGGCCTGCCGGGCTTTAAAAGAAGAGGGGCTGGAAGTCGTTTTGGTTAACTCCAATCCGGCAACGATCATGACTGACTATGCTATGGCTGACCAGATTTATATTGAACCAATGACACTGGAAACCATCAAGAGAATTATCATGAAGGAAGGTCCGGACAGTATCCTGTCGACACTGGGAGGACAGACAGGCCTTACGCTTTCCATGCAGCTGGCCAAGGAAGGTTTTCTGCAAAAACAAGGTATCAGGTTGCTGGGGGCTAATCCGGCAACCATTGATAAAGCGGAAGACAGGCAAATGTTTAAGGATACCATGCAGTCTATAGGCGAGCCCGTTATCCCTTCATTAGTTGTAACAGATGTTCCCGCTGCACTGGCTTTTGCCGATGAGATCGGTTATCCCGTAATTGTCCGCCCCGCATTTACGCTTGGTGGTACCGGCGGGGGGATTGCTGCAAGTGAAAAGGAACTGCTGGAAATTGCTGCCAACGGACTCAGGCATTCTCCCATCAGCCAGATCCTTGTTGAACAGTGTGTCTCCGGTTGGAAAGAAATCGAATTTGAAGTTATGCGGGATCGAGCAGGCAATGTCATCACTGTTTGCAGCATGGAGAATTTTGACCCGGTGGGAGTGCATACTGGAGACAGTATTGTTATTGCTCCGGCCGTTACACTGTCCGACAAAGAATACCAAATGCTTCGTTCTGCAGCGTTAAATATCATAACAGCTTTGGAAGTGGAAGGAGGCTGCAACTGCCAGTTTGCGCTTAATCCCAATAGTTTCGAGTATGCCGTTATTGAGGTCAACCCGAGGGTATCCCGCTCATCGGCGCTGGCCTCCAAGGCTACCGGGTATCCGATTGCCAAGGTGGCAGTCAAGATCGCTGTCGGCTATACACTTGATGAAATAAAAAACGCTGTAACCGGGAAAACCTATGCCTGCTTTGAACCGGCTCTCGATTACGTAGTCGTAAAACTGCCCAAGTGGCCGTTTGATAAATTTGTTTACGCGCAGCGTACACTCGGGACCCAGATGAAAGCTACCGGAGAAGTAATGGCGATTGGAACCAGCTTTGAACAATGCATCATGAAAGCAGTAAGAGGGGCGGAGATTTCCCTGGGCAGTCTTAACCTGCCCAAACTTAAAGAACTGAACGATCTGCAGATTGAACAGCTGCTGGCCGAGTGTAATGATGAACGCCTTTTTGTGATTTTTGCAGCATTGCATCGAGGGATTGCCCCGGCTTTAATTTATGAAAAAACCAGGATCGATCAATGGTTTATATATAAGCTTCTTAATCTTGTCAAACTGGAAAAAGAACTGGCCGCCGGGCATTTGACCCAGCAACTGTATAAAAAAGCAAAAATCATGGGATATCCAGATAAAGTTATTGCGCAGCTTTCCGGCTGCGCTATTGAACAGCCGCTGTGGGCTGCTTATAAAATGGTCGATACCTGCGCTGCTGAATTTGAGGCCGAAACCCCGTACTTTTACTCTACCTATGATGAGGTCAACGAGGCGACGCAATTTATCAAAGCGAGGAGCAGCGGCGAGAAAACCGTTATCGTCTTTGGTTCCGGACCGATCCGGATCGGACAGGGAATTGAGTTTGACTACGCTTCTGTGCATTGTGTGTGGACCCTGAAAAAGGCAGGCTTCGAGGTCGTTATCGTTAACAACAATCCGGAAACCGTTTCAACTGATTTCGATACTGCAGACCGTTTGTATTTTGAACCTTTGACCGATGAAGATGTTATGAATATTATCCATACGGAACAGCCTTACGGGGTGGTTGTGGCTTTCGGCGGACAGACTGCTATAAAGCTGACCAAGTCTCTTAAGGCACAGGGCATTCGGATCCTGGGTACGCCTCCCCACAGTATTGATGCTGCTGAGGATCGGGAGCGCTTTGACGCCCTGCTGGCGAATTTGGCTATTAAAAGACCGCAGGGATATACCGTGATGAATAAATATGAAGCACTGCAGGCTGCCAACCAGTTGGAGTATCCGGTCTTAATGAGGCCATCCTATGTACTGGGCGGACAAAATATGATTATTGCTTTTAACGATGATGATATCAGCGAATACATGGATATTATTCTCGCTCACAACATAGAAAACCCCGTTTTGATCGATAAATATCTTATGGGGATCGAAATCGAGGTGGACGCCATCTGTGACGGGGAGGATATTCTTATTCCGGGTATCATGGAGCATATAGAGCGTTCCGGCATACATTCCGGTGATTCGATTGCCGTCTATCCTGCCTGGAATATCAGTGGAGAGTTGATCAATCAGGTTATAGATTATTCAAAAAAATTGGCGCTGGCCCTTAACACCCAGGGACTGCTCAATATTCAGTATGTGATTTATGCCGGAGAAATATATGTCATCGAAGTCAACCCCCGGTCTTCCCGGACTATCCCTTATATCAGCAAAGTTACCGGGATACCGATGGTCGATCTGGCGACCCGGGCAATGCTGGGTGAGAAATTAAGGGATATGGGTTATGGTACGGGGCTTTACAAAACACCGCCTTATGTTGCGGTTAAGGTACCGGTTTTCTCCTTTGAGAAACTAATGGATGTAGATGTTGCATTGGGACCGGAGATGAAATCAACGGGTGAAGTTCTGGGGATTGGGAAAACCCTGGCCGAAGCTTTATATAAGGGACTGGTGGCAGCCGGTTATCGGATGTTGAAACAGGGTGGAGTTCTGATTACCGTGCGGGACAGTGATAAACACGAGATTGTTGATATTGCCAAGCAATATGACGAACTTGGGTTCACGCTGTATGCGACCGGCGGAACAGCCAGATTTTTACAGCAGGCTGGACTGCAGGCAATTTCGGTCAAAAAAATTCACGAAGCCGACCAAGATAATATCCAGACGCTTCTTTCAAGCGGGAAAATAAACTATATTATCTCCACCTCCTCCAAGGGAAGGCTGCCCAGCCGGGACAGTGTTAAAATGAGGCGTCAGGCGGTGGAAACAGCAATACCTTGCCTGACTTCTCTGGATACCGCCAATGCTTTGGCCAACAGCCTGAAGAGCCGTTATTCCCAGAGTAACACTGAACTGGTTGATATCAATCATATGAGAAGTGAACGTCTTAAGCTTCATTTCGCCAAAATGCAGTCCTGCGGCAATGATTACATTTATTTTGATTGTTTCCATCAGAATATCATCAGCCCTGAATCTCTGAGCGTGTATTTATCCGACCGGCATTACGGTATTGGCAGCGACGGCGTTGTACTCATCTGCCCTTCAGAGATTGCTGATGCGAAAATGCAAATGTTCAACCGGGATGGAAGTGAAAGCCAGATAAGCGGTAATGCTCTTACCTGCATGGGAAAATATATTTACGAGAATAAAATTGCGCTTAAAGACCAGCTGACCATTGAAACCCTCAGCGGGATCAAAAAACTGAAACTTTATATCCAAAATGAAAAAGTCGATTCGGTTTGCGTAGATATGGGCCCGACTGAACTTAGACCGGAGAAAATCCCGGTAAATCTCACTGGTCAGAAAATTGTTGATAGCCCGGTTAATATCAATGGCCGTTGTTATTGTATAACCTGTTTATCCATGGGCAATCCCCATTGTGTTGTATTTGAAGAAAATCTAGCCGGCATAAATATGGACGAAATTGGCCCGGCTTTTGAATACTCGCCTTTGTTCCCCGAAAGAGTAAATGTGGAATTGGTAACGGTCATTGATCAGAGTACGATTAAAATGCGGGTTTGGGAACGGGGCAACGGGGAAACCCTTTCAGCGGGTACCAGTGCCTGTGCCGGAGTTGCAGCAGCGGTATTAAACGGCTATTGCATGGAAGATAGTTATGTTACTGTTAAACTGAAGGGCGGCAACCTGTTGGTCAAATATACGGATGAGAGAGTCTTTATGACTGGCAAACCCGAAATTGTCTTTAACGGGATCGTGGAAATATAATCACCGGAACATTTTTTATCCTGTCAGCAAAACAGTGAAGTAACTTTGCCTGCACAGTTGATGGCATGGGGAATATTAAATCGGTTATGCTGATGAAGAATTTTTATAAACCCATATGGAAACGTTGTAGTAAGAAAGTATACTTAATACTTGCGAATCCGTAGTTGTATTTTATAAGATATAGTATATTATTTAATAAAGTTAATATTTGTGGCAGGGTTATGACATGACAACGAAGTCTCCGTATAATTATGGGGACTTTATGTTTTTAACTGTATGACATGCTGATTAAAGAATTCTTAGGCAATTGGAACAGTAAATATCAAGTATACAGCAGAAGGAATAAATCTAAATTGAGGGCAAAGGCGCCTGTATTATGGTTCGGCAAATAAGACCATAATGCAGGCGCCTTCTTTTATAAATAAAATACTTAAAGGGGGTAGTTTTATGAAAAAGATTGAGGCGATCATCAGACCCACAAAGTTTGAAGAGCTGAAAGCAGCCCTGGAGAAGATAGGCATCCGGGGAATGACAGTATATGATGTGAGAGGCCGGGGCCTGCAAAGTGCTGAAAAGCAGTATTACAGAGGGCAGGAACATTCGATTGATTTATTTCCCAAAGTCAAACTGGAAATTGTTTGTCGGGATGAGTCGGTTGAAAACATAATTTCCCAAATATTGAACATTTGCAAGAGCGGGAGAAAAGGTGACGGTAAAATCTTCGTCTATCCGGTGGAGCGGATCATTCGCATCAGCACTCGGGAAGAGGGCGGAGCAGCTCTATAAATATAAAGACAGGTCAGCTATTTGTAAGCAATGACGCTTATGAACAGGGATTATATCCTTGGGTTTAAGTGGAATTGCTTTTTTTATTCAGGTTTTGCCTCCTTGGGAGCCCGGGCAAAGATATCCCTTTAAGTAATTTGTTGAGGGTTGGGGTTTGAATAATTTAGAAAGAAGGGAATTAAATGAAGACGAAATTCAAATGGATTACCTTGCTGATAACTTCGGCAATATCCGTGCTGGGCTTGCCGGTAATGGCTGCTGCAGCTGATGCACCGGCTATTGATACCGGGGATACAGCATTTATAATTGTTTGCGCCGCTTTAGTAATGATCATGACACCTGGATTGGCACTTTTTTATGGCGGAATGGTGCGCAAGAAGAACGTCCTCGGAACAATAATGCAAAGTTTTGCCGCAATGGCCCTGGTATCGGTGCAGTGGGTGTTAATTGGTTATACTCTGGGATTTGGAACTGATATCAGCCATCTGATCGGGAGTTTACAATGGTTGGGGATGAGTGGGGTTGGGATTGATCCTAATCCGGATTATTCGGCAAATATTCCCCAGTCGGTATTTGCAATGTACCAGTTAATGTTTGCCATTATCACCGTAGCTTTAATATCAGGTTCATTTGCCGAAAGAATGAGATTTCCAATCTTCATAGCCTTTGTGTTGTTATGGACTACTCTGGTTTATGATCCTTTAGCTCATTGGGTCTGGGGCGTAAACGGATGGCTACGCAACCTTGGTGCATTGGATTTTGCCGGTGGCACGGTAGTTCATATCAGTTCCGGTGTGTCCGGTTTGATTGCTTGTATGGTTCTGGGACGGCGGCGTGAAGAAGGCTCCGAAGCTATGGTGCCGCATAATCTGCCGATGACTATGCTGGGAGCCGCCCTTCTCTGGTTTGGCTGGTTTGGTTTCAACGCCGGCAGCGCTTTGGGGGCTAATGGATTAGCCGGACATGCTTTTCTGGTAACCAATACCTGCGCAGCGGTTGGAGCACTAAGCTGGGCCGGAGCGGAATGGCTGCATCATGGTAAACCAACTGCTTTAGGATTTGCCAGCGGGTTAATCGCCGGTTTGGTTGCGATAACTCCGGCAGCTGGATTTGTTAGTCCCGCCAGTTCGATATTGATGGGTATAATTGTCGGACCGCTGTGTTATTTCGCAGTAAGCAAGATGAAATCAAAGCTTGGTTATGATGATACTCTGGATGCTTTCGGAATTCATGGTGTGGGTGGAATATTTGGCGCTCTGGCAACAGGAGTACTGGCCACCACCGCAGTTAATCCAGCCGGAGTGGATGGACTGCTTTTTGGCAACCCCCACCAGTTATTGGTGCAGTTGATTGCCGTAGTGGCTGCAGTAGCATTCGCAGCAGCAGTTACATTCGTAATATTGAAAGTCTTAAGCATGTTTGCACCCTTGCGGATATCCGAAGATGCGGAAGAAATTGGCCTGGATATTACGCAGCATGGTGAAGATGCATACAGTTATGGAGAGATGAGCAGTGCCCATATATGAAACGGAAAAACAAATAGTATCATTAGTATTACCAAACGCAGGTAGTACTTGGATGTAAACTGAGAAAGGACTTTTCTTATTCTAAAATCACAGTGATTTTATCATATATTATGCACCAAAAAAACGATTTAAGCGTATTATAAGCTTGGATTAGAGCAAAGGCGTTCTGAGCAAAGTTATTAAACTTTGACCAGAATGCTTTTTTTGGGAGGTGCAATAGTTTATGTGTGGAATCGTCGGGTGGATTAACTTTTCTGAACGAATTACAGATGAGACAGACATTATTAAAAAAATGGCAGAAAAACTTGATCATCGAGGACCGGATGCTGAAGGATTTTGGTTGAGCGAACATGCTGCTTTGGGGCATCGTCGCCTGGTGGTGGTCGATCCTGATGGGGGCGGTCAACCGATGACCGGAATCAAAGGCTGCGGAATTTACGTAATGGTTTACAATGGAGAGTTATATAACACAGAGGACATACGGCAAGAATTAATTTTAAAAGGATACTTGTTTGAGGGATGGTCTGATACAGAGGTGCTCCTGAAAGCTTATATGGAATGGGGTGAAAAATGCCTCCAAAAGTTGAACGGCATTTTTGCTTTTGCTGTCTGGGATGCTGGTAATGAAAGATTATTTCTGGCGAGAGACCGTATTGGTGTTAAGCCTTTATTCTATTGCCAAAGAGGCAGTTCATTCCTTTTCTCTTCAGAGATCAAAGGGATCTTGGTACACCCCAAAGTGACAGCCAGAATCGACTATGAAGGGTTGGCAGAGATTTTCGCTTTGGGGCCCGCCAGAACTCCGGGAAAAGGTGTTTTTGCCGGGATATCCGAGTTAAAACCGGGTTGCTTAATGTATGTTGACCGTGAGGGAATGAGAATTAAGAAATATTGGTCTTTGATCAGTCAAGGACATGAAGACAGTTTCGAAAAGACCGTAGGCACGGTCCGGGGATTAGTATATGATGCTGTCAGACGTCAGTTGGTATCAGATGTCCCCCTCTGCATTCTGCTATCTGGCGGGTTGGACTCCAGTGCCATTACCGCCATTGCTTCAGAAGTTTACCGGAATGAGAATAAGGAATCCATCCAAAGCTTTTCGATAGACTATGTGGGCAACGATAAGTATTTCCGAGCCAGTGAATTTCAACCCAATGCAGATGGTCCCTGGGTTAAAAAGGTTTCAGATTATTTAGGTACCAGACACGCTTCGTATTTAGTCGATACACCTGAATTAGTCCAGGCAATTTTCCCTGCTGTAATAGCCCGCGATTTGCCGGGTATGACAGACGTGGACTCATCATTATTGCTTTTTAGCCGTTGGATCAAGAGTCAGGCTACAGTGGGGATATCAGGCGAATGTGCCGATGAGGTTTTTGGCGGCTATCCCTGGTTTTATAAAACAGCCGGTTTAAGCAATACATTCCCATGGTCTCAGCGGGTGGATATACGCACAAAATTATATTCACCGGAACTGCTTGAACTGATTCGGCCCGGGGAATATGTGATCCAGCGATATCAGGAAGCGCTTGAAGAAGTTCCAGGCTTTGCAGGGGATCAGCCTGTTGATGCCAGAATGAGGGAATTGTTTTATTTAAACTTGACCCGATGGATGCCTACCTTGTTAGACAGAAAAGATAGGATGAGTATGGCAGCGGGGTTAGAGCTGCGAGTGCCTTTTTGCGATCACAGGTTAGTAGAATATGTATGGAATGTACCATGGGAAATGAAAAACTACCAAAACAGGGAGAAAGGCCTTTTAAGGCTGGCATTGGCGGGCATGCTTCCCGAAGATGTGCTGTGGAGGAAAAAGAGCCCATACCCCAAAACACATAACCCTTCTTTTATTAAAGCTATTTGCAGCTTAATGATATCTATACTGGATGATCATACTTCTCCATTATTGCCCTTTATAAACCGGCAAGCAGTAAGGGAGTTTGCCTTATCAATGGGAAGCGATACGAATATACCTTGGTTCGGGCAACTGATGAATGCGCCGCAATTATTGGCATACCTTATCCAAATAGACTTCTGGTTAAAGGAGTATAATGTTCTTATCAATTAATAAAGGAGGGTATCTGGGTCAGACGGAGGCGTTTGGTATTTTTTAAATAGATATTGAAATAATATGCATAAAAATGTATAAATATAAGTAGGGTTTTATAGATGCCATAATATCATTATGGAGATATAATAAATACAGTTTAAAAGAATCAAAAGATTTTAAAGATAGGAGAGAAATAAATGGATAAAGTGGTACTGGCATATTCGGGGGGACTTGATACGTCGATTATCATTCCTTGGCTGAAAGAAAACTATGGTTATGAAGTCATCGCCTTTTGTGCTGATCTGGGACAAGGGGAAGAACTGGCACCGGTACATGATAAGGCCATTAAATCAGGGGCTTCCAAAGTATATATAGAAGATTTGACCGAAGAATTTATTACGGATTATATTTACCCGGTATTGAAAGCCGGGGCAAAATATGAAAGAAAATATCTGCTGGGAACTTCATTTGCCCGGCCGCTTATTGCCAAGAAGATGGTAGAGATCGCAGAAAAAGAAGGAGCCTCAGCAATATGTCACGGTGCCACCGGGAAAGGAAATGATCAGGTTCGTTTTGAACTGGGTGCAAAAGCATTAAATCCTAGCCTGAAAATCATTGCTCCTTGGCGGGAATGGAATATCCGTTCCCGGGAAGATGCAATCGATTATGCGAACCAGCATAATATTGAAGTTCCGGTGACCAAAGATAAAATATACAGCCGGGACCGCAATATTTGGCATATTTCTCATGAAGGCGGAGATTTGGAAGACCCGGCAAATGAGCCGCAGGATCATCTGTATGTTTTGACAGTTCCACCGGAACAGGCTCCCGATAAGCCCTTTTATGTGGAAATAGGCTTTGAAAAGGGCATACCTGCTGCATTAAATGGTGAAAGCTTGAGCCCGGTAAAGTTATTGACTGAGCTGAATCGAATCGGCGGGGAAAACGGGGTTGGTATTACCACCATCGTAGAAAACCGCCTGGTAGGCATGAAATCACGGGGAGTTTATGAAACGCCGGGGGGAACGATCCTTTATGCAGCTCATGAAGAATTGGAGAGACTGACGCTGGATCGGCGTACGTTAAAGTTCAAAGAAGAAATGGCTTTGACGTATGCAGAACTGGTTTATGACGGCAACTGGTTCAGCAAGCTGAAAAGCGCTCTGGATGCATTTGTGGAAGTGACCCAGCAGACCGTGACCGGCTCTGTTAAGGTAAAACTCTACAAAGGCAGCTGTAACGCAGTTGCTTCCAGCTCTCCCTACTCTCTTTACAATACTGAATTGGCTACTTTCGGCGCCGATGAAATCTATAGTCACAAGGATGCTGCAGGGTTTATTAATTTATTTGGCTTGCCCTTGACTGTACAAGCTTTGTTAAATAAAAAGCTGGAGGGCAAACGATAAAATATTGAAATGCAATTTTTAAAGTCGAAGTGGGTTTACACCCACTTTTCTTTTAAACAGGATCATAAATCGCTATAATAAATTTATTCTAACTTTATGAGGTGTAAATATGAAATTGTGGGGCGGAAGATTTTCCCGGGAAAGTGATCAACTG
>CAZNPR010000008.1:0-9243 GCA_964574965.1 uncultured Syntrophomonas sp.
CTGAGGCGGTCGAGGAATCACTTACAAATATTTATCAGCGTCTGCGGCAGTTGAACTATCTTCCGTATTACCTTTACCGGCAAAAGAATATGCAGGTTAATTCAGAAAATATTGGTTACTCTCTGGCTGGCAGCTTTTGTATTTATAATATCCAGATGATTGAGGAGAGGCAGACCATCATCGGTATGGGCGGTGGTGGGGGCAGTAAATTTGTAAATTGGCAAGCGGGAACAGTTACCGGTTTTTATAATCCAAAAAACCCGCAGGCATACTGTAGTGATCTGGAAAGGCTTATCCAGAGGAAAGTTGACAACCTGCGTACCCTAAATTAGAATTATCCAAGAATATATATAATTCGGAGGATTTTATGCAGATCAAAGCTCCCCGTGGTACATATGATATTTTGCCGGAACAATCAGTAAAATGGCAGTGGATGGAAAAAATATTAAAACAGACTGCCTGCGAGTTCGGTTATCAGGAAATTCGGACTCCGATTTTTGAACACACCGAATTATTCGAACGGGGAGTAGGAGAAACATCAGACATCGTCAGTAAAGAAATGTATACTTTCAAAGATAAGGCCGAAAGAAGTATCACCCTGCGTCCGGAAGGAACTGCCAGCTGCGCCAGAGCGTTTATTGAACACGGTTTTTATAGTGGTTTGTTACCGGTAAAATGGTATTATTCTGGCCCGATGTTTCGATATGATAGGCCTCAGACCGGCAGGTTCAGGCAGTTCCATCAATTTGGTGTTGAAGCCTTCGGCAGTGATAATCCTTTATTAGATGCGGAAATCATCATTTTGTTGATGGAAATAGTTAAACGTCTGGGGGTCAAGGGACCTGAACTGCACATAAATTCAGTCGGCTGTCCGGTTTGCCGGCCAAAGTACCGTCAGCAGCTGATAGAATATCTGGATCCGATCAAAACTGCATTATGCAGTGATTGCCAACTGAGATATGCGGCAAACCCTTTACGGGTAATAGATTGTAAAAATCGATCCTGTCAGGCTGCAATCGAAAAACATCCGCTATTATCTGACAGTCTGTGCCCTGATTGCACCCTGCATTACCAGCAGGTCCAATCGGCCTTGTCAGCAAATGGGATCGATTTTATTCATGATGATAATCTGGTAAGAGGGCTTGATTACTACACCAATACAGCATTTGAAGTGCATATTCCGGGTTTGGGTGCGCAAAGTGCTGTTGGGGGCGGGGGCAGATACAATGGTCTGGTAAAAGAATGCGGCGGGCCTGACGTACCAGGGGTAGGCTTTGCTTTGGGGATGGAAAGAATGCTGCTGGCGGCAGATTTATATCAGGATCAACAAGAACCAGCAGCTCCGGTCGATGTTTTTATCATCATCATGGAAAGCAGATTCATTGACCAGGCGATGCAGTTGACGACACAAATAAGACGTGCCGGGATCAGCGCCGATATGGATTATAACGACCGCAGTCCCCGTGCACAGATGAAATTTGCTGACAAAATCAAAGCCAGACTGGTAATCATGATTGGAGAAGAGGAAATTGAAAAAGGTTATTATCTGGTGCGCGATATGCAAACCAGTAATCAATACCAGGTAGACAGGGAAACCCTTACAGAAAACCTTCCCGGTATTCTGTTGAAAAATGAGGAGGATTAAAGTTCATGCAAAGGACACATAGTTCAACCGAATTAACTACTGAAAGTGTCGGCAAAAGGGTCGAATTGTGCGGATGGATCAATAGCCGCCGCGACCATGGCGGATTAATATTTATCGATCTTCGTGACCGTGCCGGCCTGATTCAAATCGTATTCAGCCCGGAGGTGAATGAAGAAGCATTTCATCTGGCAGAACAAGTCAGAAGTGAATATGTTATTGCAGTAACTGGTATAGTGGCAGCGCGGACTCCGGCTACCATCAACCCTAATTTGCAGACCGGGGACATAGAAGTGTATATAGACCAGATGGAGGTTTTAAGTGCTTCGAAAACGCCGCCCTTTTATATTGAAGATGGGATTGAAGTTGACGAGAACTTGAGATTGAAACATCGCTATCTCGATTTACGCCGTCCTGAGATGTTAAAAAATATTATACTGCGGCATAGAGTAGTAAAATCCATCCGTGACTATTTAGACGAAAATGGGTTTCTCGAAATAGAAACTCCTTTATTGACCAAAAGTACTCCTGAAGGAGCCAGAGATTATCTGGTCCCCAGCCGCGTACATCCTGGACAGTTTTATGCCCTGCCTCAATCACCGCAGATATTTAAACAAATACTGATGGTATCAGGCATGGAAAAGTATTTCCAGATCGCCCGCTGCTTTAGGGATGAGGATCTGAGGGCAGACCGGCAGCCTGAATTTACACAGCTGGATATGGAAATGTCCTTTATTGATGAAGCAGATGTTTTTGCTCTGGTGGAAAAGATGATCATCCATTTGTTTAAAATCGGAATAGATCGTAACATTGAACCCGGTTTTCCCAGCATCACCTATGACGAAGCGATGAAGAAATATGGTTCTGATAAGCCTGACCTGCGCTTTGGTCTGGAGATCGAAGATCTGACTGAATTGGTTCGAAATGTTGATTTCAAGGTGTTTTCCTCAGCGATTGATGCCGGCGGAGTGGTGCGGGCGATAAACGTCAAAAAAGGAGCATCATTTACCCGCAAGGAAATCGATGAACTGGGTAAAATTGCGGTGGACAACGGCGCCAAGGGTATGGCCTGGATCATAGTGGCAGAAAATGAACTGCGCTCTCCGATCACAAAGTTTTTTACGGATGATCAAATGCAGTCCGTCTTACAGGCATTAAAAGCACAAAAAGGCGATCTTCTGTTGTTCTGTGCTGACCGACCGGATATTGTTGCACGGGTTTTAGGCACAGTCCGGCTGGAATTGGCACGAAGAATGGATCTGATCGACAGCAGTTTGCTCAAATTTGTCTGGGTCGTTGATTTCCCGCTATTTGAATATGATGACGAAGAGAATCGATTTGTAGCTGTACACCATATGTTTACAGCGCCCCGCAGGGAGGATATAGACCTGATCGACAAAGATCCTGCAGCAGTCAAAGCACGCGCCTATGACCTGATCCTTAACGGGACCGAGATCGGCGGCGGCAGTATCAGGATCCATCAGCGTGAATTACAGCGGAAAATTTTTTCTCTCCTGGCTATGACGCCTGAAGTATATAATGAAAAATTTGGTTATATGTTAGAAGCTTTTGAATATGGGACCCCGCCTCACGGAGGTATCGCCTTTGGAATAGATCGGCTGTTGATGATCATGGCAGGCCGAAACAGTATCCGGGATGTGATCGCCTTCCCGAAAACACAGAGTGCAGTCTGCCCAATGACCCAGGCACCTGCATCAGTCAGCGGTAAACAGCTCAGGGAATTGTCACTTAAGATTCGGGAATAAGTCGGTTTATGAGGAGAAAATAGAAAATTATTACAAACGTGCTGCCTTGAAAACAGCAGGTTTTTGTGATATGCTTTTAGCAATATAAAGCAAGTAGGATTGACGATATCCCTGCTGTGTTCGTGTTTAACCGTTTAAGTTTTTGCCAACACAAAAACGACGGGAGCCTGACTCTGTATGTGACTTGTATGCCTAATTTATAGGACACATCAAACATATGGGAGGGCACCCCCCTGCTGAGCAGGACAAAACTGCGGTAGTTCACGACTCGGTGGGGTTTATTTGTTGGAGGGCAGTATGGAGTACGTTACACCATATCTACAGCGCTTGCAGTTATTGACTGGTATTGAAGGGATCAAAAAACTTCAAGAAGCTTCAGTAGCGGTCATTGGATTGGGAGGAGTAGGATCCCATGCTGCAGAAGCTCTGGCACGCAGTGGTGTTGGTACTATGACGCTGGTCGATATGGATCGTATTCAAAAAAGCAATCTTAATCGTCAACTGCCCGCACTCGTTTCAACGATAGGACGATATAAAACCGAAATCACTGCAGAACGTATTCAGGATATTAATCCCTCCATTAAGATCAACAAATTTACATGCCGCTATGAACCAGCCAACAGTGAAAAAATCTTATCTGCCAGCCCTGATTATGTTATTGATGCCATCGATTCGATCCCAGATAAAACGCATTTGATCAGATCCTGCCTGGAAAGAGGTATTCCTATTGTTTGTTCAATGGGGATGGCAAATCGTCTTGACCCTTTAAAGTTAAAGATCGGAGATATCAAAGATACCAGTGTTTGTCCGGTAGCAAGAAAATTGCGGAAGGAACTGCGCAATTATGGAATATATACGGGAGTGACGGTAGTATATTCTGTTGAAACACCCTTGAAAACATGGGATGAAAACCAGGCAAGTCTAGGCAGCATTATTTATTTACCAGGTATAGCGGGCTATTTGCTGGCGAGTTTAATAATACAAAAGATAATTATTTAAATCTTAAAATATTCCATATGGAAGGAATTATTTTGCATAAATGAAGGATAAAATGTGCAGGAGGTAGAATAAATGACTTATTGGGACAAAGAAAAAGAATGTATTGATCGAAAACAACTGCAGGATCTTCAGCTTAGAAGACTGAAGGAAACAGTGTATCGGGTGTATGCTTTTGTACCCGCCTATAAAGAAAAATTTGACCAGTCCGGTATAAAACCTGATGACATAAACGGTCTTGAGGATATTCACAAATTACCATTTACCACCAAAGCTGATTTGCGTAATAATTATCCATTTAATTTATTTGCCATTCCCATGAGCGAAGTCGTCCGGATCCATTCTTCTTCCGGCACAACCGGGAAGCCTACGGTAGTAGGATACTCCCGGAAGGATCTGGATACCTGGTCTGAACTGATGGCCCGGGCCTTTACCAGTGCAGGCGCCGATCGATATTCAGTCATACAGAATTCATATGGGTATGGATTATTTACCGGAGGGCTGGGAGTTCATTATGGAGCAGAAAAACTAGGAGCTTCCGTTATCCCAAGTTCCGGAGGCAATACCAAGCGTCAGGTCATGTTAATGCAAGATTTTGGTACGACTGTTTTGACCTGCACCCCCAGTTATGCGCTTTTTATGGCAGAAGTAATGGGAGAAATGGGAGTAACACCTCAGGATCTAAAGCTTCAAGTGGGTATATTTGGAGCTGAACCCTGGTCGGAAGATATGAGGGCCAAAATTGAGGAAGCAATGCAGATACAGGCATTCGATATTTATGGCTTGAGCGAGATAATTGGACCAGGTGTGGCAATTGAATGTAAATTCAAGAATGGATTACATATTGCAGAAGATCACTTTTTGGCTGAAATCATTGATCCCATCACAGAAGAGGCCTTGCCCTATGGAAAACCTGGTGAATTAGTAATAACCACTTTGACCAAAGAAGCATTGCCCATGATCAGATATCGTACCCGTGACCTGACTACGTTAAGTATTGAACCGTGTGCCTGCGGCAGGACCCATGTAAGAATGCAGAAGGTGCTTGGGCGCTCAGATGATATGGTTATCATCAGGGGGGTAAATGTATTCCCCTCCATGGTAGAAAGTGTATTGCTGAAAATAAAAGGAGTCAGCCCTTATTATTTGTTAGTGGTAGACCGTAAAGGCAGTCTGGACTTTCTGGAAGTACATGTAGAAGTATCGGAAGAAATTTTCAGTGATGAAATAAGGAAACTTGAAGAATTGGGAGCGCTTATTACCAAAGAACTGGAAAGTGCTCTGGGAATTTCAGTAAAAGTGAGATTGGTTGAACCGAAATCAATTGAAAGAAGCGAAGGCAAAGCGAAAAGAGTTATCGACAAGAGAACGATTTAATAAATAAAGGAGGCAGTTATATGGCCAAGCAAATATCGGTTTTCCTTGAGAATAAAGCGGGACGCCTCTCCAATGTTACAAGGGTTTTAGGTAACGCGCAAATCAATATCAGAGCCTTGTCCATTGCGGACACCTCTGATTTTGGCATATTAAGGATCATTGTGAGTGACCCGGTCAAAGCTTATAAGATCCTTAAAGAGGCCGGATTTACAGTGAGCGAGACCCAGGTCATCGCGGTTCGGGTTCCGGATTCACCGGGAGGATTGGCAGATATATTGGAACAAATGGCGGAAGAAAACCTGAACATTGAATATCTTTATGCGTTTCTCGGTACTTCCGAAAAGGATGCCCTGGTAATTTTTAAAGTTGAAGATACCGAAAAAGCTGAAATGGTATTTAAAAAGAAGGAAATTAAGTTCATTGATGAGAATCAATTATATAGCCTGTAAAAAGCAGGCAAATGCAAATGAATCGCCCTGTTACTTTAATAACTTATTCTTTGATCATAGTTCTTTTTACTTCTAAGGAAAATTTTCGAAATAGCTCCAGCACTGAATTTGACTGCTCGCTGCAATGAACGAAAGACTATCCAAAGGAGGTGAATATATGAAAAAAGCTATAGGCCTGGGTTTATTAGTGGGGGTCTTCTTTGCGGTCTTTGTTCTATTACAGGAGTATATTGGAGCCAGTGCATTCTATATTGCTGCATTGGCAATTGCAATGTTTGCAGTAATAGGGCCATTTGGGGATTATCTGAAAACAGCCATAGCCATGTTGATAGGAGTTGTAGTCGGGCTGGTTGGAATCGTTGCTTTGGCAGCAGCCATGCCTTTGCCGCCTGACAATTTGATCTATGTAGCGATTGTATGTGGACTATCACTGTTTTTAATGGTACTGCTTTCAGCAACCGGCATGCGTATTGATGCGATGTTTTTAGGTTGGGCTGCAATTTTCGCCGCATTATATCAGACATATCTTACCAACACTACAGCCATTGCAACACAAGCTTTACCAGCTTTAGTAGGTACGTGTGTAACATTATTAGTGGGAATGGTATTATCCCTGATTATTATTAAAATAGCTATGGCAGTAAATAAATAATGAAGGGAGGGGAATGGCTTGTTGAAAGCGAGTAAATTCAGAGCTTATTTGATTTTATTAGTGGTATTGATGTTGGTGTTTGCGCCAGTCGCAACAGCGCAAGGGCCGGCACCGGATAAAATACTGGATAACGAACTGGTCATCTCGCAATTGAATGATAACAGTGAGATCAGTAGTATTTCAGTCTTAAACCATGTAAGAGTTTTTGGCGAAGGACAGTTTTCCATCCAGGACAGCAGTAAATATAAACTGGCTTCCGTTAGAAATCTATATGGTAATGAAAAAATAACCCAGGACGAAAATAATAAATTGACGATTCCATTTAATATTGGCAGCGGCGAAACATTCGGCGATATCTATTATCTTGCCGGCATAGCAGACGAAGAAATAGCCAAAATTAAGAAAGAAATGCCGGTCAGCATAAAGATTGAATATTATCTGGATGATGTCAAAATGTTGCCATCTGAGTTAGCAGGGAAAAGCGGTCACTTAAAAATAGTAACCACTATGGAAAATTTGACCGGCAAACCAACTGTTTTAAAATTTAATGACATTAATGGTCAGGAAGTGAGCAAAGAGTCAACCGTTTATACGCCTTATGCGGTGGCTTTAAAAGACTGGGCATTTGACAATGACAAATTTGCTAATATTTCCGCCCCTGGTGTTGCAGAAGAATCACCGGAAGGAACAATTGCCAATATTCAAGGGGTTTCTTCGGTCAGCTGGACAGTTCCCCTGATTCCTCCCTCCTATCCTGCCAAGCAGTATGCTACTTTTGAAGCGGATGCGACTGATATAGAACTGCCTTCCTTCGATATTGCAGTTATGTCAGTGGTACCGGTGCAATCGGCCATTGATAATCTTGGGAAAGTCCAAACTAGTTTGGAACAGCTTTATGGTGGATTTGACCAGATCGAAAACGGAGTTGGGGCACCTACTAAGGATGCCACACTGCTTTACGGATTGAATGCTGTCGATGAAGGTGTAGGACAAATCGGTGGCGGCTTAGGTTCTCTCTATGAAACGCTGATGAAAATCCGGGTAGGAATGGCAACCCCGGGATTTGATATTAAAACTTACGATGGCGCGAAAGGAACAGATGCTGCCGGTAAGACCCCGGGTGTTCAGGATGCAATCAAGATAATGAAATCAACCATTGATTCCCAGTTGATTCCTGGGTTAATGATCCAAAAAGCTACATTGACCAGCATGGAAACTGCTGTGGGCAAACCGGCTGACAGTGGGCAGGAACCTTCAACTTCCACCAGTATCTATAATGATATCAATCAACTGAAGGCTGCTACAGCAGGAACACCCGCGCAAAAAATCATTTCTGATTCTTTGGAACCAAAACTACAGAAGTTGGGGAAAGACATTGGTGATTTCCGTGAGGGCAGCAGCTATCCTGCCAATGTTGCCAAAGTAGAAGCAGGTGCCAAACAGTTATCAGCAGCGCTGGGTAAGTCCGACCAGGGATTAGCCATGATGGTGTTTGGTCTGGGAACGCTGCAAGCGGATGGGACCCCGATGCCGATCATGATGAATGGAAAACCAGGCAGTATCTTGTATGCTCTCAATTACTTACAGGATGCCATTAATGGCCAACTGCAGCCTGGTGTTGGACAGTTGTCAGACGGGGCAGGCAAAATCGGTGCAGGTGCAGGGACTGCCAAATCAGGAATCGCAGAAGGACTGCAAACTTTCCAACAAATACCTGTACTCACGTCTACCTTAAAGGATAATGCTAGCCAGGCCAGCAATTGGCTCGGTAAAATTGAAGGTTCGGAGACGACCCTTACTTATGTATTCCAGACCCAGCCGATTAGTCAGGATGGAAATGCCATGAAAGTTGGGGCCGGGGCCATTGGAATCTCCTTAATCGCTCTAATAGCGGCAGGAAGACCACCAAAATTCGATGTTTCAACACCTGTTGATGCATAAACATTAAAGGAGGGAATTTATTGATGAAAAAAAGAATGATCGTTGTTGTTTCGTTGTTAATGGTATTTGCTTTCACTGCTGGAGTAGTGGCAACTCCAGCAGTACAGAGCATAACTGCTAATCTTGCTACTGATTTCAAATTTGTGGTTGACGGGGAAAGCTGGCAGCCGGCTGAAACTGATGGCAGCGCCATGTATCCTATTGTTTACAAAGATCGCACTTATCTGCCGGTAAGAGCCGTTGGAGAAGCTCTGGGTGTCAAAGTGGATTGGAATGCTGACACCAGAACCGTTATTTTAGGTGATGCTCCTGCTCCGGTTGAAGAACCGGTAGTCGAAGAACCCGTTGTAGAAGAACCGGTAGTTGAAGAACCGGTAGTTGAAGAACCGGTAGCTGCAACTGCTATTGCACCCGCCGCAG
>CAZNPR010000008.1:9343-42489 GCA_964574965.1 uncultured Syntrophomonas sp.
GAAGAACCGGTAGTTGAAGAACCGGTAGCTGCAACTGCTATTGCACCCGCCGCAGGTGAAATTAATAAGAATGCTCCTGCTGACGGTTCATTTGTAATTACCTGGGGAGATGCTACCAAGGTTTCTGGTGTAGCAGCAGCAGCACCTGCATTTGGTCTGTCCTTTGATCCCAAAGAAGGAGAGCATTATGCAATTAATGACAATGGTGACGGAACTGCAACCTTCGTAATTAAAAAAGAATTTGCCGGTTTACTGCCTGTACCGATCTCAGTAGTACCCGACGGTGCTGAACTGGTACTGACTGTCAAGTTTGATAACGGCAAGGAATTTAATTATACTTATAAAGTTGTAAGCTAAAACAACTGATTCATGTTGGTGACCGGGCTAACCGGTCACCTTTTTTATTTCCAGACTAGATGCAATATGATAGGAATATAATAATAAAAATTATATGACGGGAGTAATTATGTACAGTTACATCGGCAATATGCATCTGCATTCCCAATATTCGGATGGCTTTGATTCTGTACAGCAGATTGCCCGCATGGCAGAGCAAGCAGAACTTGATTTTATTATAATTACCGACCATTTTAACTTAAGAGCTCTGGCCGACGAAGGATATTATGGACGACTGCTGCTTTTAGCCGGGATGGAAATAAATGATGAGGAAAATCATTATTTAGCCCTTGACATAAAAGAAGTAGTCAGCAACGGCGAAGCCCAAACTGTTATTGAAGAAGTAAATAAGCAGCAGGGGATAGGGATCATAGCGCATCCGGATGAGAAAGGATCTCCCTTATATCACAACTACCAGACTTTCAAGTGGAATGACTGGTCAGTAAGCGGTTTTCAGGGGATAGAAGTATGGAATTTTTTATCCCAATTTAAAGATGAGGTCACCGGCATGCTTAAAGGCATATACCTCCTTTGCTTTCCTCAGGCAGCCATAAAGGGGCCATATAAAGAAACGATCACCAGACTGGATCAATATCAACAAAAACAAAAGGTTTTTGCTTTTGGAGGCTCTGATGCGCATGGTATTAAAGTAAAAATAGGACCTGTGCTGGTTCTTACTATCTCAGCCTATGATTTCTGTTTTCGGTGTATCAACACACATATTATCACCGACAAGAAGATGACGGGGGTCCTAAAAACAGACAAGGAAATTATTTATGAGGCATTGCGTAAGGGGAGATTCTGGATCAGTTTTGACTATTATAAAAACAGCCGGGGGTTTCAGTTTATCATCCGTAGTCCGGAGCAGAAATGGTCGATGGGAGATGAGGTCCCCTGGCAGCCAGGTCTGTATGCAGAGATCAAAACACCTGATAAAGCACGGGTCAAATTAATGAAAGATGGCCAACTCTATGGTGAGAATTACGGCAGCAAACATCGTTTCCCCATCAATAAAAAAGGAGTTTATAGAGTCGAAGCGTTTCATAAGCATTTTTTTGGAAGCCAATGGTGGATCCATTCTAATCCCGTTTGGGTCACATAGTAGTTGAGATAATAATTGCGTTATTTCTACAAAAATGGTCCTTATTAATATAGGACCATTTTCTCATTTTATAAAAGGGAAAATTCCGCGCTTATTCTCTATACTTGCCGCCCATTCTTAGTTTTCTGTGGATTAAAGAGAAATTTAGCGAAGTTTTTTTAAAAATATCTGTTTGCAAAAGAAGGGAAAATACTTTACTGGATAGAATTAGGTGGTGTAAAGTGGAGTAAAGTGGAACGATATCCCACGATTAAACTAAAAGGGGTAAACAAAATGTTCCTGGGTGAATACCAACATTCCCTGGATACAAAAGGAAGAATAACGATACCGGCTAAACTCCGCGAGCAGCTGGGTGATAAATTTGTGGTAACCAAAGGCTTGGAAAACTGCATTTTTCTTTACCCGTTGATGGAATGGCAAACTATTGAAAATAAATTACGTACCTTGCCATTTACACGGGCAGATGTTCGTTCTTTTGCACGCTTTTTTTTCTCAGGAGCATCTGAGTTGGAAGTTGACAAACAAGGGAGAACGGTATTACCATCCAATCTACGAGAATATGCATCAATTGATAAAGATTTGATGATTATTGGAGTAGGTTCCCGGGCTGAGATTTGGGCGGTAGAAAATTGGGAAAAATATATTGAAGGTGCCGAAGCATCATATGAAGATATTGCTGCTAGTTTGGTCGATTTAGGCATATAGGAGAAACAATGCACGATCCCGTTTTACTGTCAGAGTCAATTTCATATCTGGTCACTGATCCGGGCGGGATTTATGTGGATTGCACCCTCGGTGGTGGCGGTCATCTAAACTGCCTGATGGAAAAGCTAAATAGTGAGGCTCGAGTTATCGCCATAGATAAAGATGAAACGGTAATGAACCAAACTCGAAGTCTATTTACAAATAAGCAAAACATCACGTTTGTATACGACGATTTTAAAAATTTGGGTCATGTCTTAAGTCAAAATAATATTGCTGCGGTTGACGGTATCCTTATCGATTTGGGCGTATCTTCCTTTCAATTGGATGAGAGTTCCAGAGGATTTTCTTATCATAACGAAGCCACACTTGATATGAGAATGGATCTTAATCAGGAACTGAATGCCAAATATATTGTGAATCATTATTCTGAGCAACAATTAAGCCAGTTGATCTTTACTTATGGCGAGGAAAGATTTGCCCGCACGATCGCCAGAAATATCGCCGCATATAGAGCAGCTAAGGAAATTGAAACGACCCTTGAATTGGTAGAAATCATCAAAAATTCTATTCCAGCTAGATATAAAAGAGATAAACACCCGGCCCGCAAAACCTTTCAGGCCTTAAGGATCGCTGTAAACGGCGAGATGGACTCTTTAAATCAGGTCTTGCCCCAGACAATAGAAAGCCTGAAGAGCGGCGGCCGTCTTTGTATCATTACGTTTCATTCCCTGGAAGACAGGGTCGTGAAACAGTTTTATCAGCAAAGAGCATTGGAGTGTATATGCCCACCGGGTATGCCGGTATGTACCTGTAATCATCAGGCTGAATTGAAAGTTCTAACAAGAAAACCGGTCGTCCCTCAAGATGAGGAGATCAATAACAATCCACGAGCCAGAAGTGCCAAGCTGCGAGTCGCTGAAAGAAGATAGTTCTAGAATAAAGGGAGGTTGAATACTATGATACAGGCGGGGTATGATTATGCAAAATGGGAAGATCAATATGTTCCGGAACCGACTCGTCAAGATAGAAGTGTGAAAAGAAAAACAGCCACAAATAAGAATGCCAAAAGAAATGTGATGATAAAGCTTTGCATCATTGTATTCGCCTATGCCCTGCTGTTAGTATATCTATGTATTAAAAGTGCTACATTAGGATATGAAATTGTAAGTCTGGAAAATGAAATCAACCAAATGAATACAGAAAATCATCGCATGGAATATGCCATAGCGGAAAATACATCATTGGATCTTATCGAACAAAAAGCAACCAGTGAGTTAGGCATGATCATTCCTGGTACTGAAATGAGTTATGCAGTGGCAGTCGTCAGTGAATCGGTCAATCCTGTATTAAAGGTGGAAATGGTCGATAATACCGCTGCAGAAGATAAGCCTTTAGCAAAATTATATGCCAGTATCATGCTGCTTACAGGCAAGAATAACTTATAAAGAGGTGGAAAATAGTGCAAACCACCCGTTTGCTCATAAGAAAGCGTATCGCAACGCTTTTTTTCTTATTTATCATTGGCTTTTTTGTTCTCAGCGGGAGATTGATGTGGGTTCAATTTGTCCAGGGCGCTGAGTTAACGGAAAAAGCGATTCAAAATCGAATGCGGGATATTCCTGTAGAATCCAAAAGGGGCATTATTTATGACAGGAACGGTAATGAATTAGCGATTTCCATCAGTGCAGATTCGATCTATGTTATTCCGGCTGAGGTGAAAAGTTCAGGCAAGGGGAAGGAAATAGCATCCCAGCTGGCCAGTATACTGGAAGCAGATGAAGAGGATATCTACAAAAGAATAACCAGGAACAGCTCTTTCGAATGGATAAAAAGACAGGTTGAGCCGAAAAAGTCGCAGAAAATAAGAGAACTTGATCTGCCGGGAATAGGCATGACAGAAGAAAGCCGGCGGTATTATCCAAAAGGGACACTTGCAAGTCATATTTTAGGTATTTCAGGAATTGATAATACTGGACTTGAAGGGATAGACCAATATTATAATGATTTGGTGGGAGGAACAAAAGGCAGGATAATCATCGAACATGATGCCGCCAATCGGCCGATCCCTGAAGCTACCCACAAATATATCGCACCTGTTGATGGAGCAAATCTGATCCTGACCATTGATGAAACCATCCAATATATAACTGAACGTGAATTGGATAAAATGTTTAAAGAACGCAATGCGAAATCTGCAGCAGCTATCGTAATGGATCCTGCTACTGGAGAAATTTTGGCTATGGCTTCCCGGCCAACGTTTGACCCCAATTATTATAATGATTCCCCCGCCAGCAACCGGCGTAATTTTGCCATAAATGATGTGTATGAGCCCGGATCGACGATGAAAATCACCACTGCTTCCATGGCTTTGGAGGAAAAAGTGATAACCCCCGAATCCCATCTTTTTTGTCCTGGTCATGTCAAGGTAGGAAAAGAGAGTATCGGTTGTTCAGGTGATAAGGCCCATGGTGACCAGACTTTCACGAAAGTGGTTGAAAATTCATGTAACGTTGGCTTTGTAAAGGTAGGGCTCGAGGTTGGACTGGAAACATATTTTAAATATATAAACGCTTTTGGCTTTGGGCAAGTGACAGGCATCGATCTGCCGGGAGAAGCTGCAGGAATACTGGTAAATCAAAAAAATGCCAAACAAATTGATTTAGCTACTATGTCCATGGGGCAAGCTAATGCTGTAACGCCGATTCAATTAGTTACGGCAGTATCAGTGATCGCAAATGGCGGGAATCTGGTCAAGCCACATCTGGTGAAACAGGTTATTGACAATGAAGGCAAAGTGGTCAAAAAAAACGATGCCCAAATTGTTAGAAGGGTGATTTCAGAGGAGACCGCCAAAACATTAGCCGGGATACTGGAAGGCGTAGTTTCCAATGGTACAGGAAAGAACGCTTATATAGAAGGATATAAAGTCGCGGGCAAAACCGGAACAGCACAAAAAGTTGCTCCCACGGGCGGTTATATGGCTAATGAATATGTAGCATCCTTTTTAGGTTTTGCACCTGCAGATAATCCAAAACTGGCATGCATAGTTGTAGTAGATGCCCCCCAGGGTTATCCGTATTATGGAGGCTGGGTAGCAGCACCGCCTTTCCGGGAAATATTGAAAGACTCACTGCGATATCTGGAAGTACCGGTGCATGAGTTGTCCGATTCAACCAAAGGATCCATTGAACAGGTATTGGTGCCAGATGTAGTCAATCTTCCGTTGGCTGAAGCAATTTCCATCATTAATAACCGGGGACTCAATGTCAAAGTTAGTGGTACCGGAAACATTGTGTGGCAGCAAACGCCGAAACCACAGACGAAAATCAACCGGGGATCACAGGTTATAATATCTTTATCACCCTTTGCTGCCGGGGAGCAGAACAACGAAGTTACGGTTCCGGATCTACAGGGAAAATCAATGAAAGAAGTAGCTAAAATTCTTTCTGATCTGGGATTACATCTGCTGCCTGAGGGCTATGGTTTAGCCTATGAACAAATGCCAGAGGCTGGTAAAGTTATAACCAGCGGCTCAAGTATTAAAGTGAAATTTCAACCTGTTGGTGAATAAGCAGAAGTCATAAATAACACTTACCAGTAAAAGGAGGAGTAACTTTGACTCTAAGTGATTTACTGCAAGGTATTGAGCCGGTTCGGATTACAGGAAATACCAGCCTTGAGATCATTGGCATTCATTATGATTCGAGAAAAATTGAACCAGGCTTCCTGTTTGTCTGTATCAGCGGTTTAAAAACAGATGGGCATTTGTATATAAAAGAAGCGGTAGAAAATGGCGCGGCAGCAGTTATCACTGAAAAAGAAGTGCCATATATAGAGGACATCGCTTTTGTCCAGGTATCTGACAGCAGGCAGACAATGCCGATTATTGCAGCCAATTTTTATCAACATCCTTCAAAAAAATTACGGGTCATCGGAGTGACCGGTACCAATGGCAAGACCACTGTAACACATCTGATCAAGGCGATATTAGAAGCCAGGGGAGAAAAAACTGCTATTATTGGAACGTTATATGCTAAAGTCGGAGATCAGCAGAAAGAGTTCGGGCATACGACCCCGGAATCTTTGGAAATTCAGGAATTCATCCGCCTGAGCCTTGATGAAGGAAGCCGATACGTTGTGATGGAAGTATCTTCTCATGCCCTTGAACTTCACAGAGTAGACGGGGTTGATTTTGATGCCGCCGTTTTTACCAACCTGACGCAGGATCACCTTGATTACCATCTGGATATGGATAGCTATAAAAATGCCAAATTAAAATTGTTTACCAGGGTAAAAAACCACGGAAAAAAATTCAGTATCATCAATGCTGATGACAAATGGGCAGGTTTTTTTATCACAGAAGCCGGAGAAAACTGTATAACCTATGGAATTCACAATTCTGCAGATGTGCAGGCCGACAATATAAAAACCAGTTTAAAGGGCAGTAGTTTTACGGTAAAATATCGGGGGAGTTCCTGGCAGGTAAATATAAAACTGATAGGGATGTTCAGCATATATAATGCCTTGTCAGCGATTGCCTTTGCCTTGAGTGAACAAATATCGCCCGATTTCATTATAAATGCCCTGGGAAAAGTGTCCGGGGTGCCGGGAAGATTTGAAACCATTGATTGCGGACAAAATTTTACCGTGGTAGTTGATTATGCTCATACCCCGGACGGACTGGAAAATATTTTGACCACGGGCAGAGAGATTGTAGAAAATCGTTTAATCACTGTATTTGGCTGTGGTGGCGACCGTGACAGGACCAAAAGGCCATTAATGGGAGAAATAGCTGCCCGTTTAAGCGATTTTTGTGTCGTGACCTCAGATAACCCTCGCAGTGAAGAGCCAGAAGCTATTATTGCTGAAATTGTGCAAGGGCTTGAAAAAGTTGACAAATGCCGATACGCGATCATACCTGACCGCAGGGAAGCGATACGGCACGCCATTTTTTTGGCCAAAAAGGGAGACCTGGTGATCATAGCAGGGAAAGGCCATGAAACTTATCAGTTAGTCAAAGATAAAGTATTGGATTTCGATGATCGAAAAATTGCCGCTCAGTTTATAAAGGAGAAAACAGAGAGTTGAAGAAGCTTGACATAGGATTTTTATGCAAAGCAGTACACGGAAGTATCATCAATGGAGACCCAAACATTTTCTTTTTAGGTGTTTCTACTGATTCGCGCTCGGTTCTTCCCGGACAGGTATTCTTTGCGCTGCAAGGGGAAAAACATGACGGACATCAGTATGTCAACCAGGCTGTCAGCCGCGGTGCTGCTGCAGTGGTAGTCAGTAAAATAAAAGATGAATATAAAGAACAGCCGCTGATCCTTGTCAGCGATACGATACACGCCCTGCAGCAGCTGGCAAGGGATTATCGGAGTTTATTCAATATACCTCTGGCAGCAGTGACCGGTAGTGTAGGAAAGACCACTACCAAAGAGATTTTGGCCCAATGCCTGGAAAGTACATATATGACCTTGAAAACGCAAGGGAGCTTCAATAATGACATCGGACTCCCTTTAACCTTATTAAACCTGGAAGAATATCATCAAATAGGGGTGGTAGAATTAGGGATGCGGGGACTGGGTGAAATCAAACGGCTGGCAGAGATCGCACGGCCGACAGTCGCCATCATTACCAACGTGGAACCGGTACATTTGGAAACCATGGGCAGCCTGGAAAAGATCGCTCAGGCTAAATGTGAAGTATTGTCCGTTTTATCCAGCGGCAGCTTTGCAGTAATCAATGGAGACAACGCTTTGCTGCTTGCGGAAGCAGATAAATATGATTGCGTAAAATATACCTTTGGTTATAATGAAGCCTGTGACTTTCATGTTGAAAAAGTTACAGTCCATCAGAAAACTATGGAGATTAAAGCTGATTTCAGGGGACAGGAAGAATTATTGAATTTCCCGCTTCCAGCTGCATCCTTGGCCCTTGATGTGGTTGCCGCTGCGGCAGTTTGTCATTTGTTCGGACTTAACATGGCAAGCGTACAACATGCGTTGCTGGATTATAAACCCAGCGGAAATCGATTGAATATCAGCGCTTCAAAAACAGGAGGGTTGTTGATCGATGACACTTACAATGCCAATCCAATGTCTATGGGTACAGCACTGGAAGTTGGCCTGAATCTACGGAAGCAGGGGAATTTTATAGCTGTATTGGGAGATATGTTCGAACTAGGCAGCTATGAAAAAGCGGGCCACCTTTTAGTAGGCAAAAAAGCAGCGGAAATGGGTGTGGATCTGTTGATAACCATTGGCGAAAGAGCACAGCTGATTGGCGAGGGCGCAAAAGCAGCCGGGATGGCAATAGAAAAAATAAACTGTTTTACTGATAAAACAGCCGCGATTGATTATATTAAACAAGCAGCAAAGCCGGGGGATACAATTTTGTTTAAAGCCTCAAGGGGCATGGAATTGGAAAAAGTTATCGTTCAGCTTGATTTATAACAATTATCTTTAGGGGGCATCTTTGATGCAGGAATATACTATAGCTATTATATTTGCCTTTTTATTAGCCGTTATCATATGTATAATCCCCGCACCTATCATGATACCTTATCTGACACGCCTTAAAATAGGACAGAACATACGAGATGACGGACCGCAAAGTCATCTGCTCAAGGCGGGTACACCTACCATGGGAGGTGTCTTGATCATTACCGCGGTCATGATCGCTACCTTTATTATGGCAGGAAGAAGTGAAGAGGCATTGACAGCGGTTCTTTTAATGTTGGCGTTCGGCGGGATCGGTTTTTGGGATGATTATATCAAAGTGGTATTAAAACGTTCTTTAGGTTTAAGAGCCCGTGAAAAAATAGGTTTACAGCTTGTAGCCGGCTTGTTATTAAGCTTCTTGCTGCTTTATTATTTTGATCGGGGCACGGCTGTCCTAATTCCTTTTACCGGACAGGAACTGGATTTGGGTATGGTGTATATCCCCTTCATTATTATTGTATTGATCGCCACTGCTAACAGTGTTAATTTAACAGACGGTTTGGACGGGTTAGCGTCAGGAGTTACCATATTTTCAGCGGTTGCCTTTGGTTTTATTGCTTTTACAACAGCACATTATTCTCTGGCAGTTTTTTGTGTTGCACTGGCGGGTGCTTGTGCCGGCTTTTTAGTATTCAATCGTCATCCAGCCCGTGTTTTTATGGGAGACACTGGCTCTATGGCTTTGGGAGGTGCGCTGGTTGCAGTTGCTGCGCTGACCAGGACAGAGATATATTTACTCATTATCGGGGGAATATTTGTAATAGAGGCATTAAGTGACATAATCCAGGTAATGTCTTTTAAAGCGACCCGAAAGAGAGTTTTTCTTATGGCTCCGATACATCATCATTTTGAATTAAAGGGATGGCCGGAGACCAAAGTCGTGAAATGCTTTTGGTTTATGGCTTTGATATTTATGATCACAGGAATTCTGGTATTTTATTTCACGGGATTGGAAGTGCAATGATTTGGATTTTACAGCAAAAAAAGTGCTGGTTGTAGGCGCAGGCATAAGTGGCAGAGCGGCTATTAAAGTACTATTGTCACGAGGTGCAGATATCACCGTGTGTGATAAAAAGGATCGCAATGAAATTATTAAGAGCCTGCGGCCGGAACTGGTTGATAAAGTTACGGTCTCTTCATCTTGGTCAGATATACAAGTAAGAAATTTTGAACTATGTATTGTAAGCCCTGGCATAAAACCAGAAGCGGAACCTATTGCTCTGGCGTTGGCTGCAGGGATCCCGGTTATCAGTGAAGTGGAACTGGCTTATCTTATAAAGAAAGCATCCACTGAAATATACGCAGTAACGGGTACCAATGGTAAAACAACTACCACGACCCTCCTGCAGGAAATACTTGCTGCCGCAGGAAAAAAATCAGCGGCAGGCGGAAATATCGGATTGGCTTTGACGACTGTGATGGAAGAGCAGGATATTGACATTGCAGTTGCGGAGATTTCCAGTTTTCAACTGGAAGCCATAAAAACTTTCCGGCCCCATATATGTGGTTTGCTCAATATAACTCCTGACCATATTGACCGGCACAAGAGCATGCAGAATTATATTAGAACCAAAAGCAGGATCTTTGAAAATCAGCAGGCGGAAGATTACGCGATTTTTAATTATGAAGACCCGGTTCTGTTGAAAATCAGTGAGAAATGTTTAGCCCATAAAATATTTTTTTCCAATGAAAGAGTATTGCCATCAGGAGTTTTTATTAAGGACAACAAAATTACAGTTAAAATAGATGAACGGGAAAAGGTCATTTGCGGGCTTGATGAAATACAGCTGCGCGGCAAACACAATCAGGAAAATATTTTATGTGCGGCAGCAATGGCCGCAGTTGCAGGTATTGACACCAGACATATTGCAGCAGCTTTGACAACCTTTAAAGGCGTTCGCCATCGTATGGAAGAGGTCGGGGTTGTGGATGGGGTATTATACATAAATGATTCCAAAGGAACCAATCCGGAATCATCCATAAAAGCGATCGAGAGCTTTGAAGAATCGTTGATTTTGATTGCCGGCGGCCGCAATAAAGGTTCCCGTTTTGATACATTTGCCCAAGCGATCAAAAAAAAGGTCAGAGGGTTAATTTTATTAGGTGAAGCGAAAGAGGAAATAAAGAGTGCAGTCATGACAACCGGGTTTACGAATATATATGAGGTAGAAGATTTACCAGCAGCCATCAAAAAAGCTCATCAATTGGCTAGGGAGGGGGAAGTTGTATTGCTTTCGCCGGCGTGTGCCAGTTGGGATATGTTTGATAACTACGAGCAGCGAGGCGACTTGTTTTGTAAGGAAGTGCATTCACTGGGTGACAGTAAAGATTGATCGGATATTTTTGTGAGGAGGATTCATAAGCATGCGGCTGAAAAAAGGACCTCCAGATTTCATTCTGTTTGTTACCACACTGGCATTGCTGGGAATTGGATTAGTCATGGTATTCAGTTCCAGTGCAGTGACTACCAGTGTAGATTACAATGATGCCTATTACTATTTGAAAAGGCAGCTGATCTGGGCGATACTCGGTCTGATCGGCATGTTTGTGGTGATGAGGATCAATTATTCCCGCCTGAAAGATCTCGCTAATCCTCTGTTAGTGATAGGTCTGGTTTGTCTGGTCCTGGTAATTACTCCACTGGGAACTGTGGTTAAGGGATCCAGCCGTTTCCTGGGAGTTGCTCCCTTTGTTTTTACCCCTTCAGAATTGATGAAACTAGCGATGGTCATGTTCATGGCCAAAAGTTTATCCCTTAATTTTGATAAAATCAGAGATTTTAAAACAGGATTAGCTCCCTATCTGGGCTTGCTGGCTTTGGTCTCCGGGCTAATAATGATGCAGCCGGATCTGGGAACCACGGTGGCGATTGCCGGTACCTTCATCTTGATGATCACCATGGCGGGTGCTAATTTGGCCCATTTAGGCGCCATAGCTTTAGCAGGCCTGGCAGCCATTGGCGCTGCTATTGCTGTTGCTCCTTATCGGATGGAGAGATGGTATGCATTTTTGGATCCCTGGAAATATGCCAGTGATGAAGGTTTTCAGACGATCCAGTCTCTATATGCCTTGGGCTCAGGAGGCTTGTTCGGAATGGGGCTGGGCAGGAGCCGGCAGAAGTTTTTCTATTTACCGGAACAATATACGGATTTTGTTTATGCTATTCTGGGAGAAGAGTTGGGCTTTATCGGAGCTTTTGTGGTTCTGGTCCTGTTCTTGCTATTCGCCTGGCGGGGCTTCAGGATTGCTCTCAATGCACCAGATATATTCGGGAGTCTGCTGGCAGCAGGGGTAACGGTGATGGTAGTTTTACAAGCGGCAATAAATATTGGCGTCGTATCGGGACTGCTTCCGGTAACCGGGATCACTTTGCCATTTATAAGTTATGGCGGAACGTCGCTTTTGTTTACTCTGGCAGGAGTTGGTTTGCTTTTAAACGTATCCCGTTACAGCAACATTCAATAGGAGGCTAAAGTGAAAGTAATAATTACCGGCGGAGGAACTGGAGGGCATATTTATCCTGCCCTGGCAATAGCCGCTGAATTGCAGGCTAAAAGACCTGAAGTAAAAATTTTATATGTCGGTACTGAAAAAGGACTGGAAAGCACCATCGTGCCGAAAGCTGGTTTAGAGTTTAAGACGGTAGATATAAGCGGATTAGACAGAAGCTCAATGTTAAAAGCTACCAAAACCATTGCAAAATTCCCGGTGAGTTTCTATCAGGCCTGGGATATATTGCGTGCATTTAGTCCGGATATTGTTATCGGCACCGGTGGGTATGTTTCCTTTCCGGTCGTATATATAGCTACAGTATTAGGATGCAAAACCATCATACACGAACAAAATGCAGTGCCGGGATTGGCAAACCGACATCTAGCCAAAAGAGTGGACCATACTATGCTGACATTTGCGGAAGCGGAAAGTCATTTACAGGCCAAATCACTGATCGTAACGGGACTGCCGGTGCGTAAAGAGATCGGTCAGGTAGATAAAGATACAGCCCGGAAAAAATTGCAGCTAAAAAAAGATCAATTCACCCTTATCGTTTTTGGCGGCAGCCGTGGTGCAGTAAGTATAAATAAGGCCATGTCGGATATGCTGCCCCGTGTTGGCGGCGTGCAGATGCAGGTGATCTGGATCACTGGCGAAGCCAACTATCAGGAAATCATAACACAAATCGGTGATGCTGCAGGAAATCCACCCGACAATGTTTCTATTTATCCTTATATGTATGACATTGAAATTGCCCTGGCTGCTGCAGATCTGGCGGTATGCCGGGCAGGTGCCAGTACTATTAGCGAACTGGCTATTTTGGGACTGCCGGCGATTTTTATCCCGTATCCCTATGCAGCAGATAATCATCAGGAAAAGAACGCCCGGGTCTTAGTGGAAAAAAATGCGGCCGATATGGTTATTGATGAGTTTTTGGATGGAGATACTCTTTTTAAACGGATTGAAAGAATTCGCCAGGATAAAACTATACTAGATGCGATGGGGCAAAATATGCTTAATGAGGCCAAACCGGATGCGCTTAATAAGATTATGCAGGTAATTTTAGGTTAGGCTTCCTACGGATTGAATAAGGACGAGCTAATTGCGGTGTAACCACTTTTATTAATTATTCATACTATAGACTGAACACACCTGAAAAGGGGAGTTGAAAAAGATGACCGCCGATTCGAAAAAATGGATTCATATGGTTGGAATAGCTGGCGCAGGTATGAGCGGTATTGCTAAAGTTTTGCTGGAACAAGGGATGAAGGTCAGTGGCTCGGATCTGCAGGTTTCGGAAACAGTAGAAAGTTTGCAGCAGGCAGGTATTATCACCTACCAGGGACATTCTGTTGCCAACATGGATGCAGGGATCGACCTGGTGGTTTATTCGTCAGCGGTTCCCTGGGATAATGCAGAAATCCAATGGGCAGTAAAAAACGAGATCCCAGTGCTGAAAAGAGGCGAAATGCTGGCCAGGATGGTGAATGATAAAAATACCATCGCAGTGGCAGGTGCTCATGGCAAGACCACCACTTCAGCTATGGTCTACACAGTATTCGAGGAATGCGGAACTGATCCTTCCTTTATTGTTGGGGGGGAATTGCAGGGGACCAGCATGAATGCCCGCTTAGGCCATGGAGACTATTTCGTGGTAGAAGCCGATGAGAGTGATGCTTCTTTTCTGGAATTAAAGCCTAATGTTGCGATCATAACCAACATTGAAGATGATCATCTCGATTATTACAAATCAGTGGATAAATTAAATGAAGCCTTTCGCCAATTTGTAGATCAGGTGGACCCAAATGGCTTTGCTTTGCTGTTCGGCGGAGACGCAAATAATCTTTACATTAAACAGAATGCAGCAGGCCGGATCATTATTTACGGGGAAGAGGAAGGCTGCGATTATCAACTGAAAAATTGGCGCAGCACAGGTACCGGCTCACAATTTGATGTGTACCAGCAGGGACGTATGATCGGCCAGGCAGAAATTTCTGTTCCCGGTAAGCACAACGCGTTTAATGCTTTGGCAGCAATTGCTGTTGCATGGGAAAACAAACTTCCATGGGAGAAAATATCGGCAGGTATCAGAAGGTACTGTGGGGCTAAAAGAAGATTTCAAATCATGGGACACACCGACAAACTAACCATTGTCGATGATTATGCCCATCATCCGACAGAAATAATGGCAACGATTGAAGCAGCCAGGCATTATCACCCCTCAGGGCGTATTGTAGTAGTTTTTCAGCCCCATCGTTATACAAGGACAAAATTATTAGGCCGGCAACTGGGAGAAGCTTTTGAGCAGGCTGATGAAGTGATTATTGCCGGGATCTATTCTGCGGGGGAAAAACCGCTGGAAGGGATTACAGGTGAAATTGTCTTCAATGCGGCCAGGAATAAAGGGTATCATGCCAGATATATACCTGCTCTGCAAGATATAGAGTCCTATCTTCTAAGGAATATACAGGCTGACGATTTGATCATCACGATGGGAGCTGGCGACATATGGAAGCTGGGTCATGAATTGCTCAGTAAAATGAATCACTAAAGATTCTATTATTTGGTGGGGGTGTTTACTTGCAGAACCTGCTGATCAGAGGCGGTAATTCACTCAAAGGACAGGTGAAAATAAGCGGTTCTAAAAATGCGATCTTGCCAATCATGGCAGCCAGTATTTTATCGGACGGTGAGATCATATTAAATGGCGTACCTGATCTGGAAGATATAAAGGTAATGTCTGAGGTGCTGGAGATCTTAGGAGCCACGATACAGAGGCGAAAAGATGTATTGATCATTAATTGTGCCAACATTGATTCCTTCGAAGTACCCGAACATATTTCGCGAAAAATGAGGGCTTCGAACCTGGTTATGGGGGCTTTGTTGTCCAGATTTGGCAGGGCGAGGGTAGCTTATCCAGGTGGTTGTGCCATTGGGTCCCGGCCGATGGATCTGCATTTGAAAGGATTTAACAGTCTCGGTTATGAAATCACTGATGAATATGGTTACATGAGCGGCTTAAACAGAAATGCAGCTGGTAAAGAAATAATGTTGGACTTTCCCAGTGTGGGAGCGACAGAAAATATCATCATGGCCGCCGCCTTGATCCCTGGTACTACCATTATCCGTAATGCAGCCAGAGAACCTGAAATCATAGACCTGCAAAATTTCCTTAATCGCATGGGGGCAAAGATCAGAGGAGCAGGGTTAGATTGCATCCGGGTGGAAGGAGTGACCCGCCTGGGTGGAGTCGAACATACAGTAATACCTGATCGTATTGAAGCAGGAACGTTTATGACGGCAGCCGTCATTACCCGTGGAGATATATATTTGGATAATGTGATCCATGAACATATACAACCGACGATTGCGAAACTGAGGGAGACTGGAGCGGAAATCATGCTGAACAGTTCAGGAATCAGAATCATCGGCAGCAAAAAAATACGCTCCACCGACATCAAAACCATGCCATATCCCGGGTTTCCCACCGATATGCAGCCACAATTCATGGCTTTACTGTCCGTAGCAAAAGGAACCAGTATTATGGTGGAAACGATCTTTGAGAATCGTTTTATGCATGTTCCGGAACTGCGGCGAATGGGAGCGGATATTAAAATCGAAGGACGGGTTGCCATTATCAAAGGGAAAAATCATCTGGAAGGTGCTGCTGTCGAAGCAACTGATCTGCGCGCCGGAGCGGCTTTGATTCTGGCCGGGTTGTATGCGGAAGGAGAAACACGCTTAAGCCATTTGGAACACATAGAACGTGGTTACGATAACATACATTTGAAACTGAAAAGCTTGGGTGCCGATATTCAAACGAAGCTTGATTAACAGCAGATTTTTCCTCCTTTCTCCAGCTTAAACATAATGATTTTAAAAAAGATATTTGCTATAATTGTCACAGTATTCTTGCGACAGGAGAAGTTTTTATGAAAAAAAACTTTTTCGGTAAGTTATTCCGCAATGCACTCGTATTATCAATAGTGTTGCTATGTATATATTTCTTTATGAATAGCACTTTTTTTAATATAGAAAAAGTTTATTTTACAGGCTTAAACCAAATATCTGCTGTAGAAATGGAAGACTTATCAAAAATTAAGACCGGAAGCAATATATTTAAAATAAACTCTCGTTTGTACAGCAAAGATTTTGCAATGCATCCGATGGTCAAACAAGTTGAAATCATAAAACATTTTCCGCGCCAGATCGAAGTTCAGATAACTGAAAGAGTGACCTGGGCAGTCATTCCTTACCAGGAAAAATTCCTTTTCATTGATGAAGAGGGGGTATGTATTGACCAGGCTATTAAGCTATCCCAGTTGGATTATCCGCTCATTACTTTAGACGATTTGCCAGATCGTGTTTATTTGGGACAAGCTTTAAACGCCGAGGGAATTGATATAATCAGACAGGTATGGGATCAGCTGTCAGCTCCTGCCCGCCAGAATATATCAGATTTTCATTATAACAGTCAGAAGCAAGAAGTTATAATGTATACCAACCGGGGGACAGAAGTTAAGTTTGGCAATCTTGAAAGAAGCGAAGAAAAAGCTGCTTTTTTGACGCAGTTGATAAAGATTGAAGACGACCTGCAAAAAGAAGGTCAGGAAGCACTGCAGTATGTTGACCTCAGGTTTGCCGGCCAGCCAGTTTTAAAAATGAATCATTAAAATTCAGGAAAGGTGATTATCGATGAGAAGCAAGGGTGCCCAATTGTCAATTGCTATCGTCTGTATTGTATTGGGCATTATGCTGGCTGTACAATTTAAGACAACAGAACGCTACGAACAGAATACCCTAAGTACTTCAAGAGTAGAAGATCTTACTCAGGAATTGAACACGGTAACAGAAGAAAGGGATACATTAGCTCAGGAGGTAATATCATTACGGGCTAAACTTGAAAATGCCCGTGAAACTGACCAGGCGATGGCAGATATACAGGAAGAAATTGAAAAAGCGAATCTATCTGCCGGTCTTGTTCCAGTAGAAGGACAAGGCATCATACTGACCTTAAATGACAGCAGCAGGACTTTGCAGAATGATGAAAATATAAGCTCCGGTTTAATACATGATCAGGATTTATTAATTATCGTCAATGAATTGAAAGCCTCAGGAGCAGAAGCGATCTCCGTCAATGGTGAAAGGATCGCGGCCATGTCCGAAATCAGGTGTGCAGGCACGACTATTTTGATCAATTGGAATAAAATAGCGCCGCCTTTTACCATTAAAGCAATTGGTGATCCTGCAATGTTGGAAAGTGGAATTCTGATCAAAAACGGTTATCTTGAATCCTTAAAACTTTTAGGATTCCCGGTTAATATTCAAAAGGCGAATAAGGTACAAATACCTGCTTATAACGGACGGGTCAAATTTACCTATGGATCGCCCCAAAAAACGACTAAGAAGGCGGAATAAATTATGTGGTTATTAATATTATTCTGTTTGTTATTGGGACTTCTGATAGGTTTTCAGATGCCGGTTGTTTTTCCCTTAGTTTTCGCCAAATATATGTCAATCGCAGTTTTAGCAGCCTTGGATTCAGTTTTTGGCGGTATCAGAGCTTATATGGAGGACGGTTTCGACAATACGATATTTCTGACCGGCTTTATTACTAATACACTGTTAGCTGCCGGCCTGGCCTATCTGGGAGACCGTCTGGGAGTAGAGCTTTATTTAGCTGCAGTAGTCGTTTTTGGCGTAAGGCTGTTCCAGAATTTAGCAATAATTCGTCGATATCTTTTGAAAAAGTACTAAACAAAATTGCACCTGATTAGAGGAAATAGATAGCCTGATGTGGTATTAAAAAGAAAAGCTTACATCTGAGGAGTGTGCGATTATTAATAACAGGAACATAGTCGTAAGTCTGGATATAGGCACCAATACCATAAAGGCTGCTCTGGCTGAGGTGTTTTCCGGTCAGGAAGTTAATATTTTAGGTATTACCCAGGTGCCGTCAATCGGTTTACGTAAAGGCAGTATTATTGATATTGAAAGTACTGCAAAAGCCATTGATGAATGTTTAAATACTTTGGAAAAGCTTACCGGGATTGAAATACTCAGTGCTGTAGTAGGTTTTTCCGGAGTAACTATTTCCATTATTAATAACCATGCTGTTGTAGCTGTAGGGAATCCCAATTACGAGATCACTAAGGATGACAAGGAGAGAGTTCTGCAATCTGCTCGCAATATAGGACTTCCGCCGAATAAGGCTATCGTTCATACCATCGAGAGGCAATATATAGTGGATGGCTATGATGGCGTCAAAGACCCTGTAGGTATGACGGGCAGCAAGTTGGAATGTGAAGTGGCCATTATACTTTCTGCTCTGGCCGCCGTCCAGAATATAAGGCGCAGTGCAGCTCGCATCAACCTTGAACTGGAGAGGGTCATATATAATCCGCTTTTGGCATCTGAAGCAGTGCTGCTTCCCAATGAAAAGGAAATGGGAGTCGCATTGGTGGATATAGGGGCAGGAGTCACCACAGTTTCTTATTTCGAAAAGGGCAGCATATTGTATACGACCGTTATTCCTGTGGGTGGCGAATACGTAACCAAGGATCTGGCTATTGTTTTACATACTTCCCTGGATGAAGCGGACCGGATAAAGGTCAACAGCGGTGTCGCGCGTCCTGAGATTGCGGAACATGATAAAATGATTGAGATCCATAATCTTCAGGGACACGAGTTAAAACAAGTATCACAGGAAGTCATTGCAGATGTTATTTCAGCCAGAGTTGTTGAAATAATGGAAATGGTCTATGCTGAATTGAACAATTTTGGATGCATGGACAGGTTATTTGCCGGTATCGTTCTAACTGGCGGAGGAGCTAATCTTACTGGTATCGCTGCCATGGCTGAAGATATTTTAAACATACCGGTGCGATTAGGAATCCCTGAAAACTTGAGAGGGATTGCTGATAATTTCAATAAACCTGAGAATGCAGCAGTTTTGGGGGGGATTATTTTTGCTTCCCAAACAGTCAGGATGGTGTACGCAGAAAACTCCCTTTTGCCTGGGTTTATGAACAAAATGACAGGATGGTTTAAAGATTTATTCAGATAAGGATGGAGGAGATTGATCTATGCCGTTAGATTTTGATGTCGATATGCAGCAATTTGCCGATATCAAGGTAATAGGTATTGGCGGTGGAGGAAATAACGCGATTAACCGTATGATCGAAGCCGGGGTGAAAGGAATTGAATTTATTGCCGTCAATACAGATGCCCAGGCCTTGTATCTATCTAAAGCGGAGAAGAAGATCCAGGCTGGAGAAAAGCTGACCAAAGGCTTGGGGGCTGGCGCCGACCCTGAAATTGGCAGAAAAGCTGCCGAGGAAAATGCAGAAGAGATCAAAAAAGCTTTGCAGGGTGCTGATATGGTCTTTGTCACTGCAGGTATGGGAGGCGGAACCGGAACCGGCGGAGCTGCTATCATAGCCAAGATCGCCAAAGAATTGGGTGCGCTTACGGTAGGCGTTGTAACCAAACCATTCTCCTTTGAAGGACGTAAAAGAAATTCGCAAGCAGAATCAGGTATTCAGACTTTGCGGGATGAAGTCGACAGCTTGATCACGATTCCCAATGATCGTTTGTTGCAGGTCGTAGACAAACATACGGCTTTTAATGACGCATTTAAAATTGCGGATGATATACTGCGGCAGGGTGTGCAGGGAATATCTGATTTGATCGCTGTCCCCGGCCTTATCAATTGTGACTTTGCTGATGTACAGACCATCATGCAGAATACTGGTTCCGCATTGATGGGAATTGGCAGAGCCAATGGTGAAAACCGGGCAGCAGAAGCAGCCCGCCTGGCCATTTCCAGTCCATTGCTGGAGACTTCTATCGAAGGTGCCCAGGGCGTTTTATTTAATATTACCGGAGGGTCTGACCTGACGTTATTCGAAATTAACGAAGCGGCTGAGATCATACATACAGCAGCCGACGAAGAAGCAAATATTATTTTTGGTGCCAATATCGATGAAAACTTGGGCGATGAAGTCAGGGTAACGGTCATTGCAACAGGATTCAATAAATTGCCGCCCAGACAGACCGCGGAAAAACAACGATTTAAAGGAATAGAACCGCCTCCTTACCTGGATAAGAATGATATAGAAATACCGCCTTTCCTCAGGCGCAAATAAATTCAGACCGTCAAAAAAACGAAATCTCTTTGTTACATCACAAGCCCCGCCGAGCCGCCGTACTTAAGTACGCTCAACCAGCGGGGCTTTCTCGTGCCTTGATCTTTCCTTCTTTTGCTCGGCCTGTCAGTTTCTTTGACAAAAAAACGACCGTCTGAAAATGGTCGGTTTTTTGTTTTTCTCCACTAAAAATAACCATAGCTGACGGCAATAAATAACAAAATATATAACAGAGGGGTGGTATAATCTGGAATACATGACGACTTTTTGATTCGCATAATTATTTAAAGATATCATTTCCGATTAGAAAATAGGGTGATGAATTGACCGCACCTAAAGTATATGCTGATCTGAGCCTGCTCATCAATTTTAGTATGGATGCAGCTATTTTATGGACTACAGCCAGGTTGACCGGGTTGAAATTTAAATGGGCCAGGATTTCAGCCGCTGCTTTGATGGGTGCCTTTTACGCGGTTGGATTTCTTTTTTATCCGAATCATATTTTGTATTCTCTGCCGCTGAAAATTTTGTTTTCCTTGTTATTGATACTGCTGGCTTTTTATCCCTTGCATTGGCGTGATTTTAAAAAAGCATTGCTGTATTTTTATTTGATCAGTTTTGTTGCTGCCGGAGCAATGACCGGTCTGCCTTACCTCATAATGGGTATGGAACAGGAGGTAAGCGATCTTAACGTACTGTGGATCGTTTTAGGTATTGCTATCGCTTTGTTGTTGGGATGGCAGGGAAAAAAGTACCTGTTTGCCAAGGTGGTTCCGGAACTACTCAATTTTATCGTTCACATTAAATTAAATGGAGAAGAAATTTCAGGTCAAGGTTTTTTAGATACTGGGAATATGCTGCGTGACCCCTTGACGGAAAGTCCAGTCTTAATTGCCGAATATAACTGGCTTAAACAGTATCTGCCGGTTGATTTGAGGAAAGTGTTCGAAACCTCTTTAAATGAAGCCGAACTCTTAACTTCAGCAGCTGACAGCAGTTGGGCCGGAAGACTGCGAATCATTCCTTTCAGTTCGGTAGGAAGGCAGAATGGGCTATTATTGGGGATCCGGACTGATGAAGTCAGATTGAAGATAGGACATGAATACATATGCCGCAAAAATCTGATCGTGGCAGTCTATCAGGAAAAGCTCAGCCTGGAGGGGAATTATCAGTTATTGATACCGGCAGAAATTGTGCAAAATGGATAGGAGGATCCTTATGAAAAAATTATGGGACTTCTTAAAAAACTGGCGCTTTTACATTGTTAAGTTCTACTTGAGTAAAAAAACGTCGGAATATATTCATTATATTGGCTCAACAGAGGTTTTGCCTCCGCCATTGCGTGAACGGGAAGAATATGATCTGATCAGCAGGCTTGCGCAGGGCGATATGGCCGTCAAAGCAACTTTGATCGAACACAATCTTAGACTGGTCGTATATATTGCCAAGAAATTTGAAAATACAGGAATCAATATAGAAGATCTCGTTTCGATTGGAACCATCGGTTTAATTAAGGCGGTTAATACGTTTGAACCCAAAAAGAATATCAAACTGGCCACCTATGCTTCCCGCTGTATTGAAAATGAGATATTGATGTATTTAAGGCGCAATATTAAAAACCGGGTGGAAGTCTCTCTGGATGAACCGCTGAATGTAGATTGGGATGGCAATGAACTGCTTTTGTCTGATGTTTTAGGCACCGAAGGGGATATGATATATAAAAAAATTGAGGCAGAAGTTGAGAAAAATCTTTTGTGGCAGGCCATGCACAAATTAAATAGCCGGGAGAAAACAATCGTTAAATTACGTTTCGGTCTGGGAGATGGCCAGGAGAAAACCCAGAAAGAAGTGGCAGATATCTTGGGTATTTCTCAATCATATATATCACGGCTGGAGAAACGGATCTTAAAAAGACTGCAGAGAGAGATACGAAAAATCGAATAGCTTTCAGACCGTCAAAAAAATCTCATTGTTACATCACAAGCCCCGCCGGGTCAACGTTATACTCAGGGACATTCCTCATTGAGGAGGTGTGTCCCTGTTCCTTGTTTTCGCCTCAACCAGCGGGGCTTGCTTGTGCCTCGAGCTTTACTTTTTTTGTTCGGCCTGTCAGCTTCTTTGACGAGCTGAAACCCCCTTAAGAGGTTTTTCTTTATTGACCGATCAAGCATCGCATAATTTTTTGCAGATAAGTAAATAATTTTAGTAATGATACTGAAGGTCCAAATTCATGGGGAAGGGGCAGCGAGCTTGATCAACAAAGTAGAAATATGCGGTGTAAACACCTCAAAACTTCCAGTCTTAAAAAATGAAGAAATGCGCAAACTTTTTACCCATTTGCAGGCAGGACAGACAGAAGCCCGGGAAACCTTGATCAAGGGTAATTTGCGTCTGGTTTTAAGTGTCATTCAAAGATTTTCGAACCGGGGCGAATTCGTTGATGATCTTTTTCAGGTAGGATGTATTGGCTTGATCAAAGCTATCGACAATTTCGATTTAAGTCAAAATGTAAGATTTTCAACTTATGCAGTGCCAATGGTAATAGGGGAAATCAGGCGTTATTTAAGGGACAATAATGCGGTCAGGGTATCGCGTTCACTGCGAGACATAGCCTATAAGGCATTGCAGGTGCGGGAAAAATTGGTTTCCGATAATGCTGCTGAACCTACCGTAGCACAAATTGCCGAACAGCTTGATGTTCCCCGGGAAGAGGTTGTCTTTGCCCTTGATGCCATCCAGGAACCGGTATCCCTGTTTGAACCGATTTATAATGACGGCGGTGATCCTATTTTAGTCATGGATCAAATCAGTGATGATAAAAAGAGTGATGATTTGTGGCTGGAAGAGATAACGATCGGCGAAGCCATGAAAAAATTAAATGAGCGGGAAAAGCATATTGTTTCTTTACGATTTTTCCATGGAAAAACCCAGATGGAAGTGGCAGATGAAATTGGGATATCACAGGCGCAGGTATCCAGACTGGAAAAGGCAGCATTAAAAACCCTGAAGAAATTTATTTGATGAATATTTGAGAGGATCAAAATGAAACACAATCTAACCACTGTTTTTTTGCTGGCAATCATTATAGCACTTTTAATCCCTGTGATTTCTGGTATGTTTGCCAGTGACGCGGCATTTACCCCGGATAATCTGGTTATGCTGCAAATGCAAAATAATTAATATGACAACTTTGTTGTTTCCAGCACATTCGAAAAAGTCTTGTGTTAGAATTTACTTATGTTCAAACAAAGGAGAAGACGGATGAAAGCTGGAGACGATATCGTCTTGATGTGGCCGGGAAAAGAGGCGGTTTTACCAATTCCAAAGGTGGCTGCAGAAAAAATAAAGGATCTTATATATCCCTGCTTATTGACGGAAAGAACGCTTTTTACTCCCGAAATTACGGAAAGAAAAGTCAGCCCTGCACCAACCAATCGGTGTTATTTGGGAGACAATCTGGACTTTATGCAGCAGTTGATAACCGAAGGCTATGAAAACGCTTTGGATTTGATCTATATCGATCCACCCTATATGAGTTCTGCCACCTATCATGCAAAAACCGTAATAGAAAGCAAAAACAATAAACAACACATTTCCCGCCTGGCTTTTTCAGATGTTTGGAACAATGATATAAAAAATTATCTTATGCATATTTTCCCCCGGCTGCAAATGATGCAGCGGCTTTTAAAAGAAAACGGCAGTATTTTTGTCCATCTTGACTGGCACATCAGTCATTATGTGAAAATACTGCTGGATGAAATCTTTTCCCCAGAGGCTTTTATCAATGAGATCGTATGGTGTTACAGCGGGGGGAGCGGCGCAGGAAGACATTTTCAGAGAAAACATGATGTAATTCTATGGTATGCAAAAGGCCCCGAGTATATTTTTCATCCTCAATATCGTCCTTATTCAGAAGGTACCAAACAAAGAGGGCTTACCAGGGTAAAAGGAGAAAAATATCATTTGAATGAGAAGGGGGCCAATTTGCAGGACTGGTGGGCTGATATCAATAAAATACTTAGCCCGACTGCCCGGGAGAATTTAAAATTCCCCACACAAAAGCCAGTAGATCTGATAAAAAGAATCATTGCTGCAGCCAGTGATCCCGGCAGTCTGGTGGCGGATTTTTATGCCGGTTCAGGAACCACTGCGGCTGCATGTGCGGAACTTGAACGGCAATGGATCTGCTGTGACGCAAGCCCTCTGGCAATAAGTACTACGGTATGCCGTCTGATACAAATGAAAAACCAGCCTTTTATTCTGGAAACGGATAATGATCATATAACACAAAGCAGTGCGATGGTTAAAATAGAAGCGGTCAAGACCGAGACTTTTAACAATAAAATCGATGTCAGTATTCATATAAAAGAATTAACTCCGCAGCAGGAAAACATAACAAGTAATTCACCGGCTGCATTCATTCACTTCTGGGAAGTAGATTTAAATCACAACGGCAGGAATTTCTGTTCTGATGTGCAGATTTTAAGAAATTCAACCAAATATGATGATTCGCTTTGTCTGGCTATCATGGTCAGGATACCTGCCAGGGAACAGTTGACCATTGCCGTGAGAATTCACGATTTATGGGGAAATATTACGACCAAAAAATTAGAGATTTCAAGCTAATCTTTTTTAATACGGCCCTGTTCCAGGAGATGAAACAGATCGATTTCCTTATCATCACCCAGGGGCAGCCAGACTTCTTCATAAACATCTGCATCGGTCACGTCTTCGAATTGTAACGGTATTCTTATTTTCCCATTAAGGCTCAACGGTTCAATTCGCATTTTTACTTCCTCTCCTTGACTAATTCTGTGATTTAGTTGACATCTTATAGCCCAGCAGGAAAACTCCTGTTATCATTAATGAATGCAGCATCCACCATCCGGACTCCAAAAAACTGTAACTTCCCGGGTCGATTTTATCTTTCCCCATAGCTTTTTTTATCATTGAATGCTTTCTGTCCATCATGCCTAATAACATATGATATTCGCTTCCTTTCTGTTTATATATGTTAGTATCTTCCCCGCTAAAAAGAAAAAATACCGAAACAATTTATGCCAAATAAAGCAGTAATAATATAACAAAAATGGAACCCATGAAAGAAAAATTGGTTGCAGATAATGGCAATTTATGCTAACAATTACCATAAGAAATGATTTAAATATGAGGTTGATTGATATGGATCTTCAAGAGAGAACAGTATTGGCAGCGATTCATGCCATTAAAGGTGTTGGGAACCGTTCTTTATGGAATCTCAAAGAGGAGTTTGGGAGTTTTCAGGCAGTCCTGAGTGCTGATAGAGAGCGGTTGATGCGTTTTAAATTACCTGATGAGGTGGTCAAAGCCATACTGAATCTGCCAAAATCGGGCGAATTGGAACTGCAGCTGAAAAAAATCGATCAGCAGGCAGTCAACCTCGTTACTTTTGAAGATGAAGATTACCCCCAGTTACTGCGAGATATCAGCAATCCTCCCTATGTGCTGTATATAAAAGGAGATATTGAAGCAGTTGGTCATTTGTGTCTGGCCATCGTCGGCTCACGTACAGCTACAACCTATGGGAAAATGGCGGCTCGAAAATTCAGTCTGGAATTGGCCCAAAATAATGCTGCAGTAATCAGCGGGATGGCACGAGGTATTGATACAGAAGCACATCTGGGAGCATTGGAAGGCAATGGCGTGACGATTGCTGTATTGGGAAGCGGCATGGATGTTGTTTACCCCCCCGAAAACCAGCGGCTGTTTCATAGAATTAGCGAGAATGGTTTGGTCATCAGCGAATTTCCTTTAGGTACAGCTCCGGAGCCAGGAAATTTTCCTGCCAGAAATCGGATCATATCCGGATTAAGCCGGGGAGTGATCGTAGTAGAAGCCATGGAAAAAAGCGGTGCCCTTATCACGGCTGACTTCGCGCTGGAACAAGGCCGGGATGTATTTGCCGTTCCCGGGCCAATAAACAGTAAAACCAGTACCGGCACCAATAATCTTATTAAACAGGGTGCCAAACTGATTACTTCTGTAGAAGATGTATTAGAGGAATATTTTTTTCATAAAAATGAAAAAGAAATGAGCAGTTTGCAGCAACCGAAACTTTTAATGCTTGATAAAAATGAACAAATGATTGTAGAATGTATTGAATCACAGCCGGTACATTTTGATGCAATTTTAGCAGCAACCGGTTTTGAAATAGGTTTACTTAGTACAGTTTTGCTAAAACTGGAGTTTGAGGGCATAATTAAGTCCCTGCCGGGAAATAGCTATGTGAAAATATTTTAATCCTATCGATCAATTTTTTAAGAGGTGATTTATTTGGCAGGACCAACGCTCGTTATTGTTGAATCGGCAGCCAAGGCCAAAACACTGGAGAAATTCCTGGGGAAAGGTTATAAAGTAAAGGCCTCAGTCGGCCACATAAAAGATTTGCCTAAAAGCAAACTGGGGATAGACGTTGACAATGATTTTACCCCCCAATATATAACGATAAGAGGCAAAGGTGACCTGTTAAAAGAAATCAAAGAAGAATCTCAGAAGGCGTCAAAAGTATTGCTGGCAACGGACCCGGATCGTGAAGGGGAAGCGATTGCCTGGCATTTACAAAATGCTATCAAAATACCATCCGAAGATAAGTGCCGTATTGAATTTAATGAGATAACCAAGGACGCTGTGAAAAAGGCTATAAAGAACTCCAGGCAAATCGATATCGACCGGGTCAATGCCCAACAAACCAGAAGAATATTGGATCGCCTGGTAGGTTATAACCTCAGCCCCTTGCTTTGGAGCAAAGTGCGAAAAGGACTCAGTGGAGGCCGGGTCCAGTCGGTAGTAGTAAGGGTGATCTGTGAGCGGGAAGAGGAAATAAATAATTTTGTCCCGGTTGAGTATTGGACGATCGATACGGTTATAAGTGATGATAAAAAGGATTTTACAGCGAAGCTTACCACGATAAACGAGAAAAAGATTGAAATCAAAAATAGCGAAGAAAAAGACGAAATTGAAAAATACTTAAAAAAGAGTAAACTTTCAGTAGAAAAAATTGAAAGCAAAGAAAAAAAAGGTAAATTAAGTCCGCCGTTTATTACCAGTACCTTGCAGCAGGAGGCTGCCAAACAACTGAATTTTTATTCAAAACGAACCATGAAAGTTGCCCAGGAGTTATACGAAGGATTAAATATTGGTCCTGAAGGAACCGTGGGTTTGATTACTTACTTGCGTACCGATTCCACCCGCATTGCCGTGGAAGCTCAACAGGAAGCCATGAATTTCATCAAGTCAACTTTTGGAGATAAATATGCTCCTGAGAAACCTAATCTATTTACCAACAGAAAAGGTGCCCAGGATGCTCATGAAGCGATACGTCCCTCTTCGGTTTTGCGTTTGCCGGAAAAGGTAAAACCTTATTTAAGCAGGGATCAGTACCGTTTATATAAATTGATCTGGGAGAGGTTTGTAGCCAGTCAGATGACACCTCCGGTATATGATACAAAAACTATCGATATAAAAGCAGGCATTTATGGATTAAAAGCTACCTCTTCCACAATAAAGTTTCCCGGTTATAAAAAAATATATAATGATGCTAGTAAAGAGGAAGTGAAGAATCCGATCCCGGTGCTGAAAAAAGGCCAGCCCTTAAAGCTGGTAAAGATAGACAGTCAGCAGCATTTTACCCAGCCGCCGCCACGTTTTACGGAAGCCAGCCTGGTAAAATTCCTGGAAGAAAAAAATATTGGCAGGCCTAGCACGTATGCTCCGATCATCGACACCATCATCCGGCGCAATTATGTGGAAAGGCAGAATAAACAGTTTGTACCTACTGAATTAGGCTTTATCGTAACTGACTTGTTGAAGAAGTTTTTTTCCGGATTGATCGAAGTGGAATTCACTGCCCAGTTGGAAGAAGAATTGGACCAGATAGAAGAAGGGGCAATGAACTGGAAAGAGGTAATCAAGGACTTTTATCTGCCTTTCGAGCAGGATCTGTCCAAAGCCATGGAGACCGTAGAGAAGATCCAGATCAAAGATGAAGAAGCCGGTAAAGACTGTCCTAATTGCGGAAGACCGCTGCTGATAAAGCATGGCCGTTTTGGAAAATTCATGGCCTGTTCGGGCTTCCCGGAATGCCGCCATACGGAATCGATCAATGCAGATATTGGGATTCCATGCCCGGTATGCGGTCAGCCGGTAGTGGCATTAAAGTCCAAGAAAGGCCGGCAATTTTATGGCTGTAAAGGATACCCGGATTGTTCTTTTCTTTCCTGGTATAGACCCACCGGGGAAAAGTGCCCCGAGTGTGGTGATGCATTAGTAGAAGTACCGGCCAAATCAGGGCAGAATAAAATTTCCTGCCAGAATAAACAATGTAAATATGTATCGGGGAAGGCGATCGATCTTGACTAAAGTAAATATTATCGGCGGAGGATTAGCTGGCTGCGAAGCAGCTTTCCGCATTGCCTCATCGGGAATTGAGGTAGATTTATGGGAAATGCGCCCGGACAAACCCAGCCCAGCCCATCAGACCGGAAACCTGGCAGAGTTGGTATGCAGCAATTCATTGAAATCTGAGCTTGTTAATACTGCCCAGGGATTACTTAAACAAGAAATGAGGACCTTTGGTTCTCTTTTGCTTTTTTGTGCTGATGAAGCCAGGGTCCCTGCTGGTTCTGCCCTGGCAGTCGACCGCAAGATTTTTGCCGAGCTGGTTACACAAAGGATCATTGCACACCCCAACATAAATCTGATCCGTAAAGAAGCGGTAACGATTCCCGATGATGAAATAACCTTGATCGCTGCTGGCCCGCTTACTTCTGAAAAGTTGAGCCAGCAGATCGCTGATTTGGGCGGGCAGGAAAACCTGTATTTTTTTGATGCAATTGCCCCCAGTATAACAGCCGAAAGCATTGACCGGAAATATGCTTTTAAGGCCTCCCGTTACGGCAAAGGAAGCGATGATTATTATAACTGCCCCTTAAATAAAGAACAGTATGAGGAATTTTATCAAAACCTGGTTGAGGCAGATATAAGTGAGGGCCATAGTATTGATAAGAAGTTCTTCTTTCAGGCCTGTACGCCTATAGAAGTTATGGCACGCCGCGGAAAGGATACATTAAGATTTGGGCCGATGAGGCCGGTAGGACTTGTGGACCCAACGCAGGACGAATCGGCTTATGCAGTCCTGCAATTGCGCCAGGAAGACAAAGCAGGACAGATATATGGGCTGGTAGGTTTCCAGACCAGGCTTCGCTGGGGTGAGCAAGACCGGATATTCCGATTGATCCCGGCTTTAAAGGAAGCTGATTTTGTAAGGTATGGTGTCATGCACCGCAATACCTATATCAACAGCCCCCAAATGCTTAAGCCTGCTTTACAATGTAAAAACAGGGATAATATTTTTTTTGCCGGGCAGATCACAGGCGTGGAAGGATATATGGAATCTGCCGCAACCGGCATTATTGCCGGTATAAATATCGTCAATTTACTGAAAGGTAAAGAACCGCTGGTATTATCCGAAGATACCATGCTGGGTGCCCTGATCAAATTTATCACTACGGCCAGCCAGGAAAATTTCCAGCCCATGAATGCCAATTTTGGCCTTCTCCCTCCCCTGGAAAAAGCGATCAAAAATAAAGCCAAACGTTACGAAGCTTATTGTGAAAGAGCATCAGCAAATATTATGAAATATTCAGAATTGTTTATTGAGTTGTTGTAAAATACTGCAAATTATGCTAGGATTTTTATCAGGAGTGAAGTGAACGATGCTTTTTCAATATATTGATAGCTTTCTGAATTACTTGAGAGTGGAAAAAAATGCTTCGCGTTTAACCCTTAAAAGTTATAAAACGGATTTAGTTCAGTTTTTCGAATTTACAGCCAGGCAAGAAAATATTCCTATAGAAAAACTGCCCCGGGAGAGCTTGAATCACAAATCAGTCAGGGAATTTCTGGCTTGTATTCAGAACAATGGTCAAAGCAGAGCAACGGCAGCCAGAAAATTAGCTGCCATCAGATCTTATGTCAAATATTTATGCCGAGAGAATATCTTGACAGAGAATCCGATCGCAGCTGTGTCTACACCAAAACAAGAGCAGAGGCTTCCCAAGTTCTTGTATCATCAGGAAATGGAACAATTACTGCAAGCTCCGGACTTATCTACACCGGCAGGGATCAGGGATAAAGCTATTCTGGAAATCCTTTATGCTTCGGGTATAAGAGTCAGTGAATTGACAGGGCTTAATTTAAATAGCCTTGATTTTGAAGAGGAATACATAAAAGTGACCGGCAAGGGCGAAAAAGATCGTCTGATACCACTGGGCAGAAGAGCCAAAGCTGCGCTGCAGCTATACATGAGAAAAAGCCGCCCCACGTACCTTAACCAGGAAAATCAAATCAATCAAGCCGTGTTCCTGAATCGATTCGGAGAACGTTTATCTGCCCGATACATCAGAACCATCCTTAATAAATATGTCGAAAATATTGCCTTAAACCAGAGGATCAGCCCGCATACTTTAAGACACACCTTTGCTACCCATCTATTAAACAATGGTGCAGATTTAAGATCGGTCCAGGAGCTATTAGGTCACGCAGAACTGTCAACTACGCAAATTTATACGCATTTGACCAGAGATAATATCAAAACCATCTATAATAATACACATCCACGGAGGTAAACATGTTTAGAGGTACAACCATTGCAGCTGTAAGAAAAAACAATCAGACCGCCATTGCCGGAGATGGGCAGGTCACTTTCGGACAAAATACCATAATGAAAAGCAATGCCGTGAAGATCAGAAGATTATACGAAGGCAAAGTGATTGCTGGCTTTGCTGGTGCGGTAGCGGACGCTTTCACGCTTTTTGCGAAATTTGAAGATAAGTTGAAACAATCTGGCGGAAATTTGACCAAAGCTGCCGTAGATATTGCGAAAGAATGGCGTACAGATAGGGCTATGCAGAAGCTGGAAGCTTTGCTCATCGTAGCCGATCATGAAAAAATGCTGGTCATATCCGGTACGGGGGAAGTGATCGAGCCAGATGATGATATTATCGCCATCGGTTCGGGAGGGTCCTATGCCCTGGCAGCAGCAAAAGCACTTTACAGATTCACTGATCTTAAAGCATCGGAAGTTGCCTTTGAAGCACTTAAAATAGCTTCAGAGATCTGTATATATACCAATGATCATATTTCGTTGGAAACGATTGAAGCAAGTCAGGAGGACCGGAATGTATAATATTACTCCACGTGAGGTGGTTGAAGAATTAGGCAAACATATCGTCGGCCAGCACGAAGCCAAAAAGGCAGTGGCAATAGCACTGAGGAACCGTTATCGGCGCAAACAGTTAAGTGATGATATGAGAGATGAAATATACCCGAAAAACATTATAATGATCGGGCCTACAGGGGTAGGTAAAACCGAAATTGCACGCCGTTTGGCCAAGTTGGTCAAGGCGCCTTTTGTTAAAGTAGAGGCCACGAAGTTTACAGAAGTTGGGTATGTTGGGCGAGATGTTGATTCGATGGTACGTGATCTTGTAGAAACGTCGATTCGCATGATAAAAATGGAGAAATTCGAGGAGGTGGAAAACAAAGGCAGGGATTTGGCGGAAGAACGGATCGTTAATTATCTGTTGCCTTTGCCTAAAAAGAAGAAAACCATGAAAAATCCCTTTGAAATGCTGCTTGGTTATGCTGGAGAAACGAAGGAAGGCGAGGAAGAGGAAAACGACAGGTATCTTCTGCAGGAGATCCAGCAAAAAAGAGACATCCTCAAACAAAAAGTAAACCGCCTGGAGTTAGAAGATGAAATCATAGAAATTGAACTAGAGGATAAAAATACTTCATTTATGGAGATCTTCTCCGGGGCGGGCGTCGAAGAAATGGGTATCAATATGCAGGAAATGTTCGGCAATCTGGTACCTAAAAAGAAAAAAAAGCGCAAATTGACGATCGCAGAAGCAAGAAAAATATTGACCAATGAAGAAGCCCAATCATTGATTGACATGGATGAAGTATATCGGATCGCAATAAAGCGAGCGGAAGAAGACGGGATCATATTCTTAGATGAGATCGATAAAATAACCAGCAGGGACGGAGGTTATGGTCCGGATGTTTCGCGTGGCGGAGTGCAGAGGGATATTCTACCGATCGTTGAAGGTTCTACAGTGGTTACAAAATATGGCCCGGTCAAAACAGATCATGTTTTATTTATCGCTGCCGGGGCTTTTCATACCAGTAAACCTTCTGATTTGATCCCTGAATTGCAGGGCAGATTTCCGATCAGAGTAGAATTGGAAAGCCTAAAAAAAGAGGATTTAAAAAGAATCTTGCAAGAGCCAAATAATTCATTGATCAAACAATATACATCTCTATTAACTGCAGAAAAAGTAAAAATAAATTTCAGTGATGAAGCAATCGATTATCTGGCGCAAGTAGCCTATGATGTAAACTCCAAAACTGAAAATATTGGGGCACGCCGTTTACAGACCATTATGGAAAAAGTATTGGAAGATCTACTTTTTGAAGCACCTGAAATGCAGGGCCAGGAAATATTGATTGATTTTGCTTACGTGAATAATAAATTGCAGCAAATCATTGAAGACGATGATCTTAGCAGGTACATATTGTAGGAGGTAATGACAAAATGGAAAGATCTTTATTGGAAAAATCAAGGTCCATCAATAAAATACTAAAAAAGATCGGTCAGACTCCGGTCGATTATTTTGAAATGGCAGAAGTATTGTCAAGGAACTTGGAATGCAGTGTCTTTATTGTGGGCCGCCGTGGGCAAATAGGGGGATATGCATT
>CAZNPR010000009.1:0-41557 GCA_964574965.1 uncultured Syntrophomonas sp.
ATGCTGATGTTGGCAGCGGTGGCGTCGGCAGGAATGATGTTCTTTGTGATGATTACCATTGTTGTGGCCATGACCAGCCATTATGGCCTGCCTTAAAGCTGCAGTTAAATGGAGTGAGCGTATATTGGATACTTTGGTGGAAATAGTAAAAACGGTTTTGGTCATTATTATCGTTGCAAGTTTGCTGGAATTGCTTTTGCCCGAAAGCAGCCTTAAACCATTTGTTAGTTTTACCATGGGCTTGTTTTTACTGATCGCCATATTAAACCCAGTCTTACATGTTGCTTTCAGGGACAGGGATTTTGAAATAAACTTCTGGGACTACAAGTACAATCAGGCTTTGGAAGAGGAAATGATGGGAAAAGGATTGGACATAAACCAGCAGGTAATGGACAGCAACGAGAAGCAGGTACAGGAAAAATTGCAGGGACAAATCAGTGCGATCACTTCCCTGATACCAGGTGTAAAAGAAGTTGAAGCCCGTATAGAAAAAGGGGAAACCGGCGCTGCTGATCAGGTAATGCTGCTTGTTCAGGTCGAGCATGATGAAGCAGAAAAGCCAGGCACAGATGTCACAGTTTTCGGGGGCAGCGGGGAGGAGGAATTGAAGCGGGAAGAACAGGAACAGATAAAAAACAAAATTTTAATGCTGGTAGATAATATGTATGGAATGAAGGCAGATCAAATTGAAATCACGTTCGAGGGGGGAGAAGATTAATGTTGGGAAAATGGATAAAAAATTTTACCGAAAGCAGCGGCGAGGCAGGAACATTTTTCAAGAGCAAAAAAGGCAGGTATATCATAATTATTGCCATATGTCTTGGTTTATTGGCCTTGGTTTGGGATCCTTCCCCGAAAATTGACAGTAATCAGTCCCCGCAGGAAACACAACAGCAATTCATGACCAACAATAATGTGAAGGAGCAATTAACCCGGGAACTGAGCGACATACTCGGGCAAATTGAGGGGGCGGGCGAGGTAAAGGTAAGTATTACCTTATATTCTGATGGTGAAAAAAATTATGTCAGCAACATAACCGAAGAGAAAAACGACATCACAGAAGCTGATCCCCAAGGGGGCGAAAAGCAATCTATAGAAACCAAAAGCACTAAGGAACTGGCTGTCTCTTCCGGGGATCCTTTACTAACAGAAAACAAATTTCCAGAGGTAATCGGTGTTTTAGTTGTTGCCGAGGGAGCTGAAAATCCGGCTATTAAAGAGAAACTTATGGCAGCAACGGCAACACTATTAAATATACCTGCTCATAAGGTGAGTGTAATGCCTGGTAAAGGAGGCGGTTTATAATGATGATAAATTATAAAAAAATCGGGTGGGTTATTTTCATAGCAGGTATCCTTATTCTGGCCATACTATTGTTGCATCCTGGCAGGGATGAAGACCAGTTGTCGCCAGCCAGCCCTGAAGAGAATCAGCTCCAAACCGCCAATAAGAGCAGTATTCCACCAGAGAACATGACATTTTCTGTCGATGATTTCTTCGCCGAATACCGAGTGGAAAGAGAACGGGTACGAGGCAGACAAATCGAAATGTTAAGAGAAGTTTTGAATAGTCCGGTCATGAAGGAAGCACAACCGGAAGCTGCATTGCAGCTGATAGATATATCAGCTAAAATGGAGAAAGAGCTGCAGACTGAAGGAATGATCAGATCAAAAGGTTTTACTGATTGCGTGGCCATTATCCAGGCCGAGGCCGCCTTGATCGTTATTCAGAGCGGCAGGCCAGAGCAGCAGCAGGAAGATGAAGTCATGGCGACAGTGGAAAAAATAACTGGCTATGATGCTGATCGAATCTGTATCATATACAGGGAAAAGTAATATGGATTGTATACAATAATACAAAATTTAAAACATTGTAAACTTGGGACTTTGCTTCTATAATATTAAAAAGTTGGCGTAAATACTCAGGCCGCAGGCCTGAGTATCATTATATTTTGGGATAATATCGCTGATATACATTTTATAGGATTTATCGCATACAAGGAGGCCAAAATGAGCAGAATCAAGATAACTGATACCAGTTTGCGGGATGCGCACCAAAGTTTATGGGCAACGAGAATGACTACTGATGATATATTGCCGATTTTAAACAAGCTCGATAATACCGGCTATCATTCCCTGGAAGTATGGGGCGGAGCCACTTTCGATGTGTGTTTACGTTATCTTAAGGAAGACCCATGGGAAAGGCTCCGGGCTATCCGCCGGGAAGTAGTGAAAACCAAACTTCAGATGCTCGTAAGAGGCCAGTCATTATTGGGCTATTCTCATTATCCAGATGATATTGTCATAAAGTTCATTGAAAAATCAGCCGACAACGGCATCGATATATTCCGGATATTTGATGCATTAAACGATTTGCGTAATGTGGAAGTTCCAATGGAAGCAGCCAAGCAAACCGGTAAACATGTGCAGGCTTGCGTTGTCTATACCATCAGTCCGGTCCACACGCTGAACCATTTCGTAGACACAGCCAAAAGCTTACGGGATATGGGCGCGGATTCTATATGTATAAAGGATATGGCCGGATTACTGTCACCTTATGTTTCTTATGAATTGGTCAAGGCCTTAAAAGATAGTATCAATCTGCCGATCCAACTGCATACGCATTACATTGGAGGAATGGCTATCGCAACGCTTCTAAAAGCAGCTGAAGCAGGTATAGATATCATTGATACAGCAACTGTACCCCTGGCGTTTGGCTCTTCGCAGCCACCGGTCGAAACCATTGTCAGAGCTTTGAAAGATTCGGAATGGAATACCGGAATGGAACTGAGTAATTTATTTGAAATCGCAGATTATTTTGAAAAGATCAGAAAACAAAAAGGCTTTGAACGAGGTGTTACAAGGATCGCTGATATGAAGGTTTTTGAACACCAGATCCCAGGCGGTATGATCACCAATCTCTATTCGCAGCTTGAGGAACAAAAAGCGATACATCGTTGGGATGAAGTACTGCATGAAATTCCAAATGTACGGAAAGATTTAGGCTATCCGCCTCTGGTGACCCCTACCAGTCAAATCATTGGTATTCAGGCCGTTATGAATGTATTAACGGGCGAAAGGTACAAGATGTGTCCTGGCGAGGTAAAAGATTATGTGCGTGGTCTTTATGGCAAGCCTCCGGTGGCGATCAGTGAGGAGATAAAACAGAAAATCGTAGGTGACCTTGAGGTCATCACGGTTCGCCCGGCAGATTTACTTTCCCCCGCCTGGGAGAAATGCAAGCAGGAAGTTGCCCAGTATGCTCAATCTGATGAAGATATACTATCATATGCCCTGTTTCCACAAGTGGCCTTGAAATACTTTGAATTTCGGCGAAACCAAGGCAGCATAGAACAAACGCCTTCGATTTCCACTGATAAAAATGCCGCCGATAAAATTTCCCAGGTAAAGCGGGCTACAGGGAAAGACAGTGAGGGGAATAGCCTGAAGGGAGATAGTGAAGTGAATCTGGGAGATATCAAAGAACTGATTTTATTACTGGATAGAACATCCGTGGCTGAAATTAATCTGCAGAGGAATGACTATAGTTTGATCCTGAGAAAATCTGCTGCACCTGCAGAAGAAAATCATAGCGGCAAAACCAGTAGCTCTTCAGATATAAAGGATGATGATTTAGAAGGGCCAAGAGTGATTCCGCATAAAGCAAATTGCTTCGAGGTAACAGCTCCTATCGTAGGTACTTTCTATGAAGCGTCGTCGCCGGAAGCACCAGCATTTGTTAAGTTGGGTGATCAAGTGAAAAGTGGACAGATTTTATGCATCGTGGAAGCTATGAAGCTTATGAACGAAATAAAAGCTGAAGTGGACGGCAAGATCGTAGAAATAACAGTGGAAAATGGCGACGCAGTAGAATATGGACAAACCTTATTCCTGATCGAGACAGAATAGGGGTGAGCACTTGTTTGATAAAATACTGATAGCCAACCGCGGTGAGATTGCAGTCAGGGTCATAAGAGCATGTAAAGAGCTGGGGATAAAAACCGTGGCTGTTTACTCCAAACCGGATATTAACAGTTTACATGTGCAAATGGCTGATGAAGCGGTGTGCATAGGGGAAGCTCCAGCCCGATCAAGTTATTTGAATATCCCTAATATTATTTCTGCTGCCAAAAACCAGCGAGTGGATGCGGTCCATCCCGGGTATGGCTTTTTGGCTGAAAATGCTTACTTTGCTGATCTTTGCGGAACGTATGATATTAAGTTCATTGGTCCCAAAGCAGAAGTGATCCAGCTTATGGGAGACAAAATCAAAGCCCGGGAATTAGTGAAACGAGCGGGTGTTCCTCTGGTACCAGGGAGTGAGGGGAATGTAAACAGTTATGAGCAGGCGCTGGAGGTTGCCAGAGAAATGGGGTATCCTCTGATGATCAAAGCGGCAGCTGGAGGGGGCGGTAAAGGAATGCGCCTCGCTCAAAATGAGACTGACTTAAAAGATGCCCTGGATATGGCCAGGATGGAAGCAAAGGCGGCCTTTGGCAATGATGAGATCTATATGGAAAAATATATTGAAGAACCGCGGCACATTGAATTTCAGATATTAGGTGATGAATACGGTAATCTGATTCATTTGGGAGAACGGGATTGCTCACTGCAAAGGCGCAATCAAAAACTTCTGGAAGAGGCTCCTTCCTCATTTCTTAATGAGGAGATGAGAAAGAAGATGGGGCAGGTTGCGGTAAAGGCTGCCAAGGCTGCCCAATATTACAGTGCCGGAACCATAGAATTCTTAGTGGACAAACATAAAAATTTTTATTTCATAGAAATGAATACCCGTATTCAGGTTGAACATCCTGTTACTGAAATGATAACAGGGATCGATATCGTCAAAGAACAAATTAAAATTGCTGCCGGGGAGAAACTCACCATAAAACAGGAAGATATTAAGATCAGCGGTTGGGCAATTGAGTGCCGCATAAATGCGGAAAACCCGGACAATGATTTTTCACCGGCACCGGGACAGATCGGACGATATATTGTACCGGGCGGGCCAGGGGTGAGGATCGATTCGGCTGCGTATGAGAATTATACAATATTGCCTTATTATGATTCGATGATAGGGAAATTGATTGTATGGGGAAGAAATCGCGAAGAAGCCATACGCCGGATGAAAAGAGCCCTGCAGGAATTTACAATAGAAAATGTGGCGACTACAATACCATTTCATTTGAAAGTGATCGACAATGCGTTTTTTCAAAAGGGTGAGATTTATACAAATTTTATCCAGCGGCGGATGAGTGATAACCAATAATCGATAAGTACACTATTTGATACTCTAGCTGTCATTTGATACAATAAGTATGATAATTTATTGGGAGGTGTACAGCATGGAACTAAATAAACCGGAAATAAATAATGAATTAGGAGCAATTAGAATTGCTGATGAAGTAGTAGCAACGGTGGCCGGATTAGCAGCTTCTGAAGTTGAGGGAGTAGCTTCAATGAGCGGCGGATGGGGTACAGACCTGGTAGAAAAATTGGGCAAAAAGAATTTTGGTAAAGGCATCAGGGTCGAAGTCATTGGGGAAGAAACCAAGATCGACATATATCTGGTCATTGATTATGGTTACCAAATTCCACAAGTAGCAGAAGAAGTACAGAAGGAAGTCAAACAGGCTGTAGAAACAATGACAGGTCTTAAAGTTTCTTCGGTCAATGTGCATATTGTTTCTGTCATACTCAAAAAGAATGAGTCACAGGACGTTGCGGAGGAAGAATTATAATTCAGGGAATTTTATGACCCCTTGCGTACAGGGGGCCGCTTAATGACTAAACGGGAAGAGGTGCAAAAATGACCGGTATATGGCGGGTTGTTTTATTCTTGTACAGCCTTCTATTGGCAGCAGCAGGTGCTTTGGCTCTGGTATTGGCAATGGGCAGAAGTGAATTCATGAACTATTTTGCTATGGTCATGTCAAACTCACAAAACCGGCCGGTCATAGCTGGGGTTGCAGCTGTCTTGTTGGTTTTGGGAATAATCACTCTATTTTACTCACTGAAGTCAAATAAAGAAGAACCGAAGGCGAAAACCGTTATCGTTACTGAAGGTTTAGACGGACAAATATCGATGACGATCCCGGCAATCAAAGTCATCATTATGAAAGCAGTCAAAAAAGTAGAAGGAATAAAGGAGATCAAAGCTACCATCAACAGCAAGCCTGAAGGATTGGATATCCTCTTGCATACCATGATCAATCCTGATTATAATGTTCCGGAAATGAGTGAGAGAATTCAAACGGCTGTAAAACAGCAGTTGGAGGTAACCGGCGGACTCAAAGTATCCAGCATAAGAGTTTTGATCGATGACTTAGGTCCATCCGCAAAATAGTCGGGACATTAAGGAGGCAGTGCATGTTAGAAAGATTCTTGAATTTAATCTGGGAAGAACACCGCGGCAAAACCATTGGTGTGGTGATTGGCCTTGTGGCAGCGATTTTATTCTTATCTTTCGGCTTTTGGAGAACTTTATTTATAATTGTCTGTATTATTTTAGGTTATATTATCGGTAAACGGATTGATGAGGATAAAAATTTTGACCAATGGATAAGAAAAATCTTCAGAGACAGTTAAACCTGCTGGAAGGAAGATATATTTGAGCAGAAGAAAAGCGCGGGAATTTGCTTTTAAAGTTGTATTTCAGGTAGACCAGGTTGATGCTGACCCCCGTCAAGCTTTTGAATATTTAATGGCAGATAAGGAACTGGACGGGGAAGATAGTGATTTCTCCTGGCAATTGATTGAAGGATGTTTGGAGAATATCACTTTAATTGATGAAAAGCTAGCGTTGTATTCCAAGGATTGGGCTATAAACCGCATGTTATCAGTTGACAGAAATATCATGCGTATTGCCAGTTTTGAGATTCTCTTCACCGAGCCTGAACAATCAGTAATAGCCATTGATGAAGCGATTGAAATTGCCAAAAGATATGGAGACAAAAATTCTGCCAGCTTTGTCAATGCAATTTTAGATAAGGTTTTAAGTGAAAATAGCGGGACCGGCAATTAAACTGTTAATAACCAGAATCAAAAGAAGGAAAGGTATTATTTTTGCCTTTCCTTTTTGTAAATGCTTTGGCATGAATGGAGCAGGGGAGTATGAGAGAGTATTTTACAGTAAGCGAACTAAATGATTATATCGGCAGTTTATTGGAAAATGATTTGACCCTTGTCGATTGCTGGATCAAGGGAGAAATATCAGGTTGTAAAGTTTATCAGCAATCCGGGCATATGTACTTTAGCCTGAAAGACCGGGATGGAGTGATCAGCAGTGTGATGTTCAAAAGCAGGGTGCAGAAATTGCGCTTTATCCCCAAAGATGGAGTCGAAGTATTAGTTCGCGGAAACGTATCAGTTTTCTCCAAACAAGGCAAATACCAGTTTTATGCGCAGGAAATGCAGTTATATGGTGTCGGCGATTTGTACTGGCAGATGGAACAGCTGAAAGAAAAGCTGCAAGCGCAGGGATATTTTGCTTTTGAGCACAAAAAACTTCTGCCCAAAATGGTAAAAAGATTAGGGATCGTCTCTTCCCAGGATGGGGCAGCGTTAAGGGATATCCTGAAAGTGATCAGGAACCGGGCAGGAAATTTGGATATCATTATTGCTCATACCGCAGTTCAGGGAACGGGTGCTCCGGAGGAAATCGCTGCTGCCATCAGCAGGTTAAATACATTAGGTGATATAGACGTGATCATCGTCGCCAGGGGAGGCGGGTCCCTGGAAGATTTGATGGCATTCAACAGCGAAAAAGTAGTAAAAGCAGTTTATGATTCACAGATACCGATTATTTCTGGAGTGGGGCATGAAGTAGACACGACCTTGATCGATCTTGCTGCTGATATACGTGCAGCCACACCCACACAGGCCGCCCAGATGGCAGTTCCAGATAATGCATTGCTGATGGAAAGGGTGTTGAAAGATAGGCAGCGTCTCAGCCAGATCATGCAGCGGGAATTATTGAATCGCAGCGAATTATTGGATCGGATCATGATGCAGAAGGTGTGGCAGCAGCCGGAAAGCTTTTTGAAAAGTAAAAAGCTGCAAGTAAGCGATCTGCAAAACCAATTGAAGCGTAATATGAAGCATTACTATAAAGATAAGGCAACGCATTTTGCATTGGTCATGAAGGGGCTCGACAGTCTGAGTCCCTTAAAAGTGATTGAGCGAGGTTATGCGATCATCCAGCATGAAGATAAAATCTTGCGTGATGTTGAAAATCTTCAAATTGGAGAATTGGTTACCATTGATGTGCGGCGGCATCGTCTGCTGGCCCAAATCCTAAAAAAGGAGCAATCGACTTATGGAGATCAAATTTGAGACCGCACTGCTGAAATTGGAAAAGATTGTACAGGCTTTGGAAAGCGAAGAACTGGAACTGGAAGAATCGATCAAACTTTTTGAAGAAGGTATAAAACTATCCCTTTATTGTCAGCAGGAATTAGAACGGGCCGATGGGAAAATACAACAGCTGCTGGAGAACATCCAGGGTGAGTTGGAACTGGCAGAGGTTGAAATAAATGAATAAACCTAAGAACAGACTTACGGCTGACGAGAAGGCATTATTCAATGAATGGATGAAGCAAAGGAAAGAAGTGGTCGAGGATAGCCTGCAAGAATGCCTGGATCAGCTTTTTACTGAAAAACAGGTGATCCATGAAGCCATGACTTATGCTATTTACAATGGAGGGAAAAGACTGAGGCCGATGCTGGTATTCGAAGGAGCTGCAATAGCGGGAGCTAAGCTGCAGAAAGTGGTTCCTGCAGCCTGTGCGATGGAAATGATCCATTGTTATTCGCTGGTCCATGACGATTTGCCGGCTATGGATGATGATGATTATCGCCGAGGCCAGCCTTCCTGTCATAAGGCATACGGCGAGGACATGGCAATTTTAGCCGGAGATGCTTTATTGACCGGAGCTTTTGAACTGCTGGCCGCACTGCCTTGTCAAAATGATGAAGACCGGATCAGATTGCTGCAGGTGATCGGTGAAATTGCATCTGCAGCAGGAAGTGCAGGTATGGTGAGCGGACAGGTCATGGATCTGAAGTCCGAGGGGCAAAATATCGATCATGCTGCACTGCGAAATCTCCATATTTTAAAAACCGGGAAACTATTCCTGGTTTCATTAAGGGCCGGCGCCATTCTTGGAGGACTTGAACCGACAGGTCTGCAAAAGCTTACCGATTATGCTGAAAATTTTGGCCTGGCTTTTCAGATCACGGATGATATTCTGGATGTAGTCGGAAATGAAATGGAAGTCGGTAAACCCATTGGCAGTGATGAAAGAAATCTTAAGACTACCTATACGAGTTTGTTTGGTTTGGACAAAGCACGAGTACTGGCGGAGGAAAGTGTGCAGTCATGTATTGAAAACTTAAAGGGTTTTGGGGCAGAGGCGGACTTTCTGCGCTATTTGGCTTATTACCTGTTAAGCCGTACCAGTTAGGTAACTAAAATATGTAAGTGGAATTATTTTAATGATATGATACAATATATAGTCGGAAAGTAACTGGCAAAAGGTTGCAGTATTCTAGTCAGCTCTGTCAGTTTTGAAGACGGGCCTAAAAATCCGTTGAGGGCACATCGATGAAGCTTCTGGTTTTGGCTTCTGACGCCCAGTTGGGGGTCATTGCTGGGAGTTAAGGATATGAGGGCAATCCGCAATGGCATGCGGGCAAGACCCTTATATTCGCGGAGGCTCATCGGGACACAAAGTCCGGATGGGAAAACCTGCATTTGGTAAAGCTGGGTGCAGTGTAGCCTGCCTTGAGTGGTGGCGGCGAATAAGTCAGGGGAACCATATGACCCCGGCCAGGGTCTTATGGTTCGCTTTGAAACCGGATACTGCAAAAGAGGCTAGAAATTGATTTGAGCTGTAGAGGAAAACTCCTAGACTGTGTACATTTTGTACGGTTTGATGAGGATTAAAGTGCGTCCTTAGTGGTAATCCAGTATGGTATTTGGTAACAATGCCGAGCAGGCATAAAGGGAAACCGCCCTTTTGGCAACAATCGGGAGCCCTGCTGGGAAAACCTTCTGGACCTATGGCGCAGCGTTTACTCGTTAGACAACCTTTTGCCAGAGATATTTTTCCCTGGGAGGTACCATTCTAATTGAACAGCTATATTAATAAGGATAATCTGATCGCAGGATTATTGGTTGGCTTTGTTACCTTTTTGATTGCCTTGCTGATGAGTCTTGGATCCGAAGCCTTAGTCAGAGCAGTAGATAATGTTTTTATAGCCATTATTTTACTGCTATTTGTTATTTCTTTAGGTATTTTTTTTGACATATTAGGTACTGCAGCTACAGCAGCACAATTGGCTCCTTATAATGCCCGGGCAGCCAAAAAAATATTCGGTGCCAAACAAGCAGTACGGATTAAAAGCAATGCTCATAAAGTGGCTAATTATTTCAATGATGTGATCGGTGATATCTCTGGTACTTTAAGTGGTGCAATCGGTGCCGGAATTGTGGTAAGCTTAGTTAATCAGTTTACAATCCTGGATATCGTCTTATTAAGCGGAGTGATGACCAGCTTCATTGCTGCTCTAACTGTTGGAGGAAAAGCCATAGGAAAAAGCTTTGCCATCCAAAATGCTAATAATATTATTTTTAAGTTGGGTGTTGTATTGGCTTTCTGGGAAAAATACACTCACATTGAATTATTGAAATAAACAGAGGTTGAAAGTAAGATGGATCATATTCTAGATATCATTGAGAAACCCCAGGATATAAAAGAATTAAGCATCCATGAAATGAATGCATTAGCAGATGAGATCAGAGATTTGCTGGTAAACAGTGTAGCGGAATGCGGCGGCCATTTAGCTGCCAACCTGGGAGTGGTTGAACTGACCATCGCGCTGCATAATGTATTTGATTCACCAAACGATAAAATCATTTGGGATGTAGGACATCAGAGCTATGTTCATAAAATTCTGACCGGACGCCGGGAACAAATGAAATCACTGCGAAAGTTCGGGGGGATAAGCGGTTTTCCTAAAGTGGAAGAGTCGGAGCATGACGCCTATAATACAGGTCATGCCAGCACGTCTATCTCTGCGGCGCTGGGGATGGCCATCGCCCGTGATTTAAAGAAAGAAACATATTCTGTCGTAGCCTTCATTGGGGATGGAGCCCTGACCGGCGGTGTTGCTTTTGAAGCACTAAATCATGCCGGACAGGAAGGACGGGATCTGATCGTTGTGCTAAACGATAATGAGATGTCCATATCAAAAAATGTCGGAGCCATGTCCGGATATCTCAACCGTCTTCGTACGGATCCTTCCTATTCCCGGACCAAAGAGGAAATCGAAACCGTACTACATAAAATACCTGCTATCGGACCTAATATAGCAAAAGCTGCCCTACGTTTTAAAGATATGGTCAAATACATGATGGTGCCCGGCAAAATTTTTGAAGAGTTGGGTTTTACTTATATTGGACCGGTCAATGGCCACGATTTATCTGAATTGAATAAGGTCCTGGGGAATGCCCGCAAGATGAAAGGACCAATACTTATCCATGCCATCACGCAAAAGGGCAAAGGTTACGGACCAGCCTTGAGAAACCCGCGCATTTTTCATGGCATCGGACCATTTGATATAGAAACCGGCAGTCCATTTAAAAATGCAATCAAAACTTACACCGAGGTTTTTGGTGATTTCATGTTAAAACAAGCAGGCCAGGATGAAAGAATGGTAGCGATCACAGCAGCAATGGCAGATGGCACTGGCTTGGCCAGATTTGCCCGCTGTTATCCCGAGCGGTTTTTTGATGTGGGAATATGTGAACAGCATGCGGTAACCATGGCGGCTGGAATGGCCAGGGCTGGATTAAGGCCAGTGATAGCGGTTTATTCTTCCTTTTTACAGCGCGCCTATGACCAGCTTATCCAGGATATCGCCCTGCAGAATCTACCGGTAGTTATTGCGGTGGACCGGGCTGGACTGGTGGGAGAAGACGGGCCTACCCATCACGGTGTATTTGATATGGCATTTTTAAGAAGCATCCCCAATTTCACTTTAATGGCCCCGGCCAACGAAAATGAACTGGCCAATATGCTTTATACGGCCTATCATTTAAATCGTCCGGCAGCGATAAGATACCCGCGGGGTGTGGGTGACGGTGTACCAGTGAATGAAGAACCGGAATTACTTCCGATCGGCAAAGGGGAGACGCTCACAAACGGAGACGACCTGACCATTATTGCCATTGGCCGGGGCGTTTCACTGGGGAAAGAAACCCAGGAGATCCTTTCTGAGCAGGGGATCGTCTGTTGTCTCATCAATGCCCGCTTTATTAAACCACTGGATAAAGACCTGCTCATAAAAGCCGCCCTAAAAAATCCACGGTTGGTTACCCTGGAGGACGGTTGCCTGGCAGGAGGATTTGGCAGTGCGGTGATTGAAATGTTAAATGATGAGAATATTAAAGCTGATATATTGCGATGCGGATTTAATGATGAATTCATCGAACACGGCAAAACAGAATTGTTGTTTGATTTTTTGAATATGGATGCCCAGTCATTAGCAGGAAAAATAATCTCTCACTGGCCTGCTTTACTGAATCAAAAAAAAGTTGTGGGGTTATATAAGATTGGGGAAAATTAGATTAGATATTTTGCTGCACCAGCAAGGGTCGGCTTCCAGCCGGGAAAAAGCCCGGGCCATGATCTTGGCCGGAGAGGTTTTTGTTAACGGAGTCAGGCAAGACAAACCGGGAACCAATGTTGACGAATCTGCGACCATCGAAATAAAGCCTGCCCGCCTTCCATATGTGAGCCGGGGAGGAATAAAACTGGAGAAGGCCATTAAGGTTTTTTCGGTGGAGTTTATGGATAAGACCGTTTGGGATATTGGGGCTTCAACCGGAGGATATACGGATTGTGCCCTGAAACATGGTGCCCGCAAAGTATTCGCCCTGGATGTTGGTTACGGGCAATTAGATTGGTCTTTAAGAAATGATCCGCGGGTAGTAAATATTGAAAGGACCAATATCCGCTATTTTGAACCCCGGCAGCTAGGAGAGTTGGTGAATATCGTAACCATTGATGTAGCATTTATATCTACGGCCAAGGTTTTCCCGGTTATTCAAGCAGGAATGAAGGATAACGGGCAGGTCATCTCATTGATCAAGCCGCAATTTGAAGCTGGCCGTGATAAAATTGGCAAAAAGGGAGTCGTAAGAGACAAAAATGTTCATAAACAAGTGCTTCGGGATTGTATCATCAATGCTAACCAGACAGGGCTCTTTTGCAAAAACCTGACCTGGTCACCGATCAAAGGACCGCAGGGAAATATAGAGTATTTTATCTTGCTTAACCAGGAGCCGGAAAACCTGGCTGGCCTGGAATCTGGAATCGAGGAAACGGTCGAAACAGCACATCAATTGTTGGGGGGTCAATAATGCAGGTATTGTTAGTTAACAACCGTTTTAAAGAATCGACTGAATTTATGGCGGAAGAAATCGCAGCCAGATTAAGAGAACTTAAAGCGGATGTCTTAATCGACAATGGAGCAACGGATATAAGCAGTCAACTTCCTGATAAATTGGATCTGATCATCGTTTTGGGTGGAGATGGCACGATTTTACGTGCTGCCAGACAGTATGCCTTGAAACAAACGCCGGTTTTAGGTGTCAATATGGGAACAGTCGGATTTTTAAGTCACATTGAAGTTGCTGAGCTAAATGGCTATTTGGAAAAATTGATCGGCGGTAAATATGTTCTTGATAAACGCATGATACTGGAAGTGGACATACTTGAAAAAGACCATCTGATTGCTTCAGTACACTGTCTTAATGAAGTGGTTATAAAAGCCAATGACCTGCATATGATCAGCTTTAATATTTTTATTGATGAACAGAAGCTAAATACCAGTAAGGGAGATGGTGTTATTTTTTCAACTCCTACCGGATCAACGGCATATAGTTTATCGGCAGGAGGCCCGGTAATAGACCCGTCTATGAAAGCTTTTGTCATTACACCGATTGCAGCGAACAAACTGAATACACCCAGTATTGTAGTCAATTCTGAAAAAATGATCACTGTCACTCCGGTAAACTGTTCAGGGGCCATTATAGGCATGGATGGACAAGTCAGTTACAATTTCAAAAAAGATTACCGGATCAAAATAAAACAGGCCGAAATCACTTTGAATCTGGTCAATTTCAAACGGCAACAGTTTTTTGAGTACATAGATCATAAACTAGGAAGATAAGAGACGGTCAGAGTGAAATCTATTTTAAAAAACGCCGTTCAAATCAGCCGGCAAATCATCAGCCACGCAGTTGGGCAAGGTGATACAGTCGTGGATGCAACCTGCGGACAAGGGAATGATACGCTTTTATTGGCCAGGCTGGTAGGACCGACGGGATCGGTCTATTGTTTCGATATTCAGGAAGCCGCTCTTAAAGCAACGCAAATTCTGCTGGAAGCAGAGAATTTAGCTGACAGGGTAGAATTGATTCATGATGATCATGCCCAAATGAAAGAGTACATTCACCAAAAGATCCATGCTGCCATGTTCAATCTTGGTTATCTGCCCGGCGGCAATCACCTGATCACTACCAAAAAGGAGACCACCATTCAGGCTGTGGATGAAATTTTGAGTATGTTAGTACCGGGTGGAGTGATGACTATTGTTGCCTACCCTGGATATCAGGCAGGGGCCGAAGAACTGCAAGAACTGCGAAATCATTTATATCAGGTACCCCAACAGTTATTTGATGTCATTGAAATCACTTTTTTGAATCAGATCAATCAACCCCCGGAAGTGATCGTTGTGCAGAAGATAAAGGAGGCACTATGAAAACGCAAAGGCAGTCAGCAATTGTGGACATTCTGAATAAAGCGAGGATAAAAACCCAGGAAGAACTTTGTGAGGCATTAAAAAACCGTGGTTTTAATGTTACGCAGGCTACGGTATCCAGAGATATCAAGGAAATGCAGCTGCACCGCATAGCCGATCATGAAGGCTATCATTATACAATGCCTGAGAGCCAACCCTCCAGAGGGACCAATGAGCGCCGCCGGAGAATGTTTCAGGATCTGGTTGCCCATATCGATTACAGTGAGAACATTATTGTGCTTAAGACAGTGACCGGTGCTGCCCAATCGGTGGCCTCACTGATCGATAGCCTTGGGAATGAACAGATCCTGGGTACAGTGGCCGGTGATGATACGATCCTGGTCATCGTAAAACAGAAGAAGATGGTACAGAAAGTATTGCAAGAGTTTCGCAGCTTGATTAGCAAATAAATCCTTTGCAGCCTGTCTCAGTAAACTGATTTTTCCTGTCTATAAAAAAACTCACTTAAAGGTTAATATTATTATTAATAACGTTTTCATTTCCTTGTACATTTATTTTCCGGTAAGGGAGGTGTGGGACGGATCGGTTCATAAACCAATCCGAATATGCATGTTACAGGAAATATACATAAAGAATTTTGTGTTGATCGATGAATTGCGGATGGATTTCTACCAGGGCCTGAATGTTTTGACAGGTGAAACAGGAGCAGGTAAATCAATTATTATTGATGCCCTGGGACTCATTATCGGAGGGCGTATCAATAATGATTTTATCCGCGATGAGAGTCAAAAGGCGATCGTCGAAGCAGTATTTTCCCTGCAGGATAATCCGGGGGGACAAAATATTTTGCGCGAAAACCAGCTGCTCGAGGAGAATGGAAATGGCAGCCAGTTGATTATTAGCCGGGAAATAAGCCCCGGAGGACGAAACTCATCACGCATTAACGGACGAAATGTACCGCTTGGAATGTTAAGAGAACTGGCAACATATCTTGTGGATATGCACCTCCAGCATGACCATCTGAATATTTTGCGTCCGGCAATGTTTATCCATTATGTAGATCAATTTATAGAGAATAACGATATATCAGTTCCACTGGCAGCTGTTTATCAACAGTTGACCAGCAGCAGGAAGCAACTTGAAAAGTTAAAAAACGATGAACAGTCCAGATTGCAGCAGGTTGATCTTCTCACTTTCCAGATCGATGAAATTGAAAAAGTTCAGTTACAGCCCGGCGAAGAAGAAGCGCTTTTGGCTTTGCGCAATCGTATTAAAAATGCCGGAAAACTTGCAGAAGACGCGGGACATTTGGCAGCCCTCATGTATACTGGTGAGGAAGCCGGTAATATCTTTGATTTTTTGGGGCAAACCGTTGAAGTTATCAAAAGAAACCAGGAAGAAGTTTTTTTTGCCGCAATGTTGAGCTCTTGTGAAGATATGTATTATTCTGTGCAGCATCTGGCTGAGGAAATCATTAAATATCAGGAATCTCTTGATTTTGAACCAGGCCAATTGGAAGAAACAGAAGATCGGCTGCATATCATCAACCGACTGAAGGCAAAATACGGTAAAAATATAGAGGAAGTACTGCTTTTTTTGAGCCAGGCCCGGCATGAATTGCAGGCCATCAATAATGCTGACCAAACCCGCCGGAAGCATGAAAAAGAGATTGAAAAGCTGGAAAATGAATATAACATGCTGGCGGACAAATTAACAGAAAAAAGAAAAAAAGCAGCTGTGATTTTACAAACTTTGGTACAGCAGGAACTTATGCAGTTAAATATGCCGGATATCAAGTTTGTGGTTGCTCTGGCAAGCAATAAACCAGCTGATGGCAGCGGCTGGGATGAAATTCAATTTTTATTTTCACCGAATTCCGGCGAAGCATTGCGGCCTCTGGAAAAGGTCGCATCCGGCGGAGAAATGTCCAGATTTATATTGGCACTGAAAACGGCTTTAGCTGCTGTTTACCAGGTGCCGACGCTGGTTTTTGATGAAATAGATGTAGGAGTTGGAGGAACAGCGCTTACCGCTATGGCAGCAAAGATAGGAGCACTAGCCGGAAGCCATCAAGTCATTTTAGTTACGCATGCTCCCCAGGTTGCCAGTTTCGCTGATCATCATTTTTCAATCATCAAGCAAATGGTCAGCAGCCGCACCATTACCTCTGTAAAAAAATTGGATCAAAATGAAAAGATACAGGAATTGGCGAGGATGATGGCGGGACAAGATTATTCTGCTATTACACTGCAACATGCCAAAGAAATGCTCAAACTGTCAGGAAAAGCTTAAAATCGGTTCAGTATAGTTTTTTACTTCCCGGAGACAATAGTAAGTATCAAGTCGGCGGGAAGTGATTAAATCTTGAGAAAATATCGGCCTTATTTTGGCGTTCTTCTGGTAATTGTATTTTTATTCTTATGTATGACCCCACAAGCAAAAAATGTTTTGAGTTTGCCAGAGTATCAAAGAATGGTTGTGGGAGAGTCAAGTAATATCATTCTCAGCCTGCCTGATATATTAGCCGAAAAAATAAAACTTGAGATCAAAGATCCAGCCAGCAGTGTACTGGCCCTTCCTTACGATCCACCCGTTACCATTAACAAAGAAGCTTCCGGATTCAAAATAATTGCGCTTAAACCAGGCAAAGCAGAAATGCAGTTAAAATTGTGGGGGTATATTCCCCTGAAATCAATTGAAGTGGAATCTATTTCCAACCAACGTGTAGTGGTTGGTGGCCATTCCATCGGGGTCTTGTTGCAATCCAAGGGTATCATGGTGGTAGGTTTTGCTCCTATAATCAGTACGGAAGGTGAAAAAATTTATCCAGCCCGAGACCATGGACTGGAAATCGGCGATTTGATCATGAAAGCTGACAACAAAAAAATTGAATCGGAAAATGATTTAGCCCGTATTATTGATGAAAATGGGAATAAAAAAGTAATACTGGAAATCAAACGAAGCGGTAAAAACATTACCATACCGGTGCCCACAGCATATTGCCCGGAAACCAACCGCCATCGTATCGGCTTATACGTGAGGGATGGTATAACCGGGGTGGGAACGCTTACTTTTTGGGATCCTAATACAAAATATTATGCGGCTTTGGGTCATATTATCATCGACGCAGATACCAGGAAAGGGATCAATGTCCTAAAGGGGAAAATCGTGACTGCTTCCATTCAAACTGTTAAAGCTGGTCAGCCGGGAAAGCCAGGCGAAAAAATTGGTGTTTTTGATGACCAAAGTTCTTTTTCGGGCACGATTTTAAAGAATAGTAATAATGGTATTTATGGACGAACAGAAGGAAATATCGTCAATCCAAAGGTGAAATATGCCATGGAAGTAGGCTATGCCCATCAAGTCGTTATTGGAAAAGCAGAAATATTTACTGTAGTAAATGGAGATGAAATTGAAAAATTTGAGGTTAATATAGAAAAAATCTATCCCGACAGGGAAAACGGAAAAGGTATGGTGATCAGAGTGACTGACCCCCGCTTATTAAATTTGACCGGAGGAATCATACAAGGAATGAGCGGCAGTCCCATCGTTCAAAACAACAGAATCATCGGAGCAGTTACCCACGTATTTTTAAACGATCCTACCAGAGGGTACGGAATTTTTATGGATAATATGTTGTCGGAAATACCAGGACCCTCTAAGCCGTTAAAGAATATTTCGACAAATTAATTGACCGGACTTTTTTATTAATGGGTCTATTTTCGGCATTAAAGAAATATATGGTTTAAATTGATTGTTTTTATTTTTAGAGTTAATGGTAATTATTAGAACTGTCTGTAACAAGATAGGTTAATTTGGCTTAAAAAAAATGCAGGAAAAATTAGGGAGCCGTCGAAAATCGAATTAAGAAAATAAAAAATATTTATACATTTAGGGAGGGGGATTAAGTTGTACGCAAATCAGATTGGTGTCGTCGTTGCTGATGATAATAAGGAGTTTTGTGGTATTTTACGTGATTATTTCAATAATGAACCTGAATTCAACATAATCGCTGAATGCGCAAACGGCATGGAAGTACTGGATGTTTTAGAAAACAGTGATGCAGAAGTTCTCATTCTCGACCTGATTATGCCCTATATGGACGGTATTGGAGTCATGGAAAAAATTAATGAACTGGAAGCGGAAAAACGGCCAAAGATAATCGTTTTAACTGCCTTCGGACAGGAGACGATCACCCAGCGGGCGATGCAGTTAGGTGCAGATTATTATATTTTAAAGCCTTTCAATCTGGAAGTTCTGGGTGAGAGAGTAAAACAGATCGCGCGTGATACGAATGTGCGCGTGGAGAGATCCCGCAGTACAATGCTTCCCATCAGAACGCAGGCCAATGCCCCTAGAAATTTGGAAGTTGAAGTCACCAAGGTGATTCATGAAATCGGCGTACCAGCTCATGTAAAAGGTTACCAATACCTGCGTGATGCTATTATTTTGGTAACTGAGGAAATCAATTATTTGGGAGCAGTGACAAAAGAACTATACCCAACGATTGCGCAGAAGTATGACACAACTGCCAGCCGGGTGGAAAGAGCCATCAGGCATGCGATTGAACTGGCATGGGACAGAGGTGATATTGATAAGATCAACAAAGTATTTGGTTATACGGTCAGCGGGGAAAAAGGCAAACCGACGAATTCTGAATTCATTGCAATTATTGCCGATCGTTTAAGACTGGAAGGCAAGGCCGGCTAAAAATTACTGCAGATGAATTAGATAAAAAAACCTCTTATCTTTGGTTTTGAAAACCAACGGTAAGAGGTTTTTAAGTTCAAGCCGTTTATTATTAGATTTTTTGATATCTAGTTTCAAGATGCTCCAGCGTTTATTATTTCTCGAAGAGCAACAATTCAACCTTAATCAGCAAAGTAAATAACAATATTCATTTTTTATCTGCTATAATATTCAAATTAATGAGAGGAGCCAAACGTTGAATATTGTTAAATCCAATCTCCTGCTGCTGCTCACCGCAGCTATATGGGGATTTGCATTTGTAGCGCAAAGGGCCGGAATGGAATATGTCGGTCCCTTCACATTTAATGGTGTAAGATTCCTGTTGGGTGGTCTGTCTTTGCTTCCCCTGCTAATTTTTTTCCGCCATAATAAGTCATTGCCAGTGAGAAAATTCGGGGCGTTATTTCCAGGTGTGCTTGCCGGGATAGTACTTTTCACAGCTGCTTCTCTGCAGCAGATTGGGATAATAACTACTACAGCTGGTAAAGCAGCGTTCATAACCAGCCTTTATATTGTACTGGTCCCGATCATCAGCCTTTTCCTGGGGCAGACTACCAGCAAAGGAACATGGCTGGGATGTGTGCTCGCAGCGGTTGGCCTGTACTTCCTGTGCATAAGGGAGTCGTCAGCCATTCAGTCTGGTGATCTGCTAGTCCTGATAGGAGCATTTTTGTGGGCGGTACATATACTCATCATCGGATATTTTTCTCCTCGAGTGGAAGTATTGAAATTATCCTTTGTGCAGTTTATGACTTGTTCAGTCTTGAGTCTTATAGTGGCGTCTATAACGGAAGAATTCATTCTCAGCAACTTGTTGGCAGCGGTAGTTCCGATCCTCTATGGAGGGATTGGCTCGGTCGGGATCGCTTATACACTTCAGGCAGTAGGGCAGAAGTATGCCCGTCCTGCACATGCCGCGATCATTTTAAGTATGGAAGCGGTTTTCGCAGCCATCGGGGGATTCCTTCTGCTGGGAGAATATCTTGAAATACAGGAAATATTGGGGTGCTTACTGATGCTGTCCGGGATGCTGATATCACAATCCCAGGGGATGCGGACGGGTAAAGGAAGATCAGCCAACCATCTCTCGGCGGAGCAGCCATGAAACTGCGGGGGCATAACTATGCAATATAATAACATACGAACAGGGAAATTTATTTTTCGGCCTAACCGCTTTATTGCGCATATCGAGATCGAGGGCAGGGAAGAGATCTGCCATGTAAAGAATACCGGGCGATGTAAAGAATTATTGGTGCCCGGAGCCAACATTGTTGTACAGGAAGCAGGCAGTGAAAAACGCAAGACCAAATTTGATTTATTGGGAGTATATAAAGGAGAACGGTTGGTTAATATCGACAGCCAGATCCCTAACAAAGTTTTTCATGAGTGGATCGAAAACAGCAGCTTTTTCCCCGAGCTTTCATATATAAAACCCGAATGCACCTATCGGGACTCCCGCCTGGATTTTTATATAGAAGCCGGAAACCGGAAAATATTCACTGAAGTAAAAGGGGTCACCCTGGAGAACGATGGGGTGGCCTTATTTCCTGATGCCCCAACTGAACGTGGGATCAAGCATGTAAATGATCTTTGCCATGCTGTCAGTGAAGGATTTGAAGCCTATCTGTTTTTTATCATCCAAATGAAGGATGTTTTATACTTTACCCCCAACCGGGATACGCATCCGGCTTTTGCAGAGGCGGTGAAAAAGGCTGTTGATCAAGGTGTGAAAGTTATCGCTCTGGATTGCATTGTAACCGAAGACTCTATTATTGCCAGGGATTTTGTGGAAATAAGAATCCCGGCTTAAGGTAAGTTGGTCTTAGTTTTTATTTATTGTAAGATGTGGTAAGATATATTTCAAAATAATGCTGTTCCAAATGGAGTGAAATATGGCTATCAAAGGAAGAGCCCGCATGGATCGCCGCACAAAAAACCTGGTGCAGCGCCTGAAAAAAAATGATATTGCAATTATTGACCACGACGATATTGATGAGGTGGCAGCCAATTCCATAATCGATATCAGACCACAGGCAGTGATCAATGCACAACCTTCCATAACCGGACGCTATCATGCCAAAGGTGCTTTTAAAATTTTGAAGGCAGGCATACCGATTCTCGATCAAGTGGGAGAAGAGATTTTCGGCAGCGTCAAGGAAGGCGTTCTGCTCGAAATAAGAGATAATCAGGTGTTTTGGGGAAATCGCCTGGTTGCTGAAGGAAACTGGCTTACATTTGACGATGTTCAGGATAAACTGAGAGAAGCCAATGCCAACAGCCAATTGGAACTGGAACACTTTGTGGAAAATACCCTTGAGTACGCAAAGAAAGAGAAAGATATTCTGCTGGGCAATTTACAGGTGCCTGAGTTGATGATCAACATGCTGAACCGGCATGTGCTCATCGTGGTGCGGGGCAGCAGCTATAAAGAAGATTTACGCACGATAAGCGCTTATATTCAGGAAGAAAGACCGGTTCTGATCGGCGTTGACGGCGGGGCTGATGCTTTGTTGGAGTTTGGCTTAAAGCCGGATATCATTGTTGGGGATATGGACAGCGTTTCTGATGAGGCGCTTAATAGCGGGGCAGAAATAATCGTTCATGCTTATGCAGACAAAAGAGCACCCGGCATGGAGCGTATGGAAACCATGGGAATCAATGCTAAAATATTTCCTATGCCGGGTACAAGTGAAGATGTGGCTATGATTTTAGCCTGGGAATATGGTGCCAGTTTGATCGTGGCAGTAGGAACTCATTCCAATATGGTAGACTTTATGGAAAAAGGACGTAAAGGAATGGGCAGTACTTTTCTGGTAAGATTAAAAGTTGGTTCTATTTTGGTAGATGCCCGTGGAGTAAGTCAATTATATAAGCAAAACCTGCAGACAAAATATTTAGCTCAGCTTTTCCTGGCGGCATTAGTGCCTATTATCATGATCCTGGCAATTTCTCCGGCAACCAAACCTTTTTTTCGGCTGCTGCTTTTGCAATTTAAATTGCTTTTTAATTTTTAATTAACTGGGGTGTATTAAAATGATCGATCTTCGCTATCATATTGCTTCTATCGTGGCGGTATTTTTGGCCTTGGCTTTGGGAATATTGATCGGAAGCACAATCGTAGGTGATAATCTGATTGTGGAACAACAAAAGAAAATGATTGACCGGCTGGAAGAACAGTTTTATGCATTACAGGAGAATGAAGAGATCTTAACGGCTGACAACCAGCGACAGAGTAAAATAATCAGTAATTATGAAAACTACAGTCAGACTCTTTTACCTCCTTTAGTCAATGGGCAACTGAAAGGTATGCAAATCGGAGTGGTCATCAGTGGAGATAATGACCTGCCGGCGGGTATGATCAATGCGCTTGCCGGCGCAGGTGCCAATATCGTCTCTAAGACAGTTGTTTTATCAGGGCTGAGCTTGCATGATCAGGATGTTAGCAGTCGGGTCATAGAATTTTACGGATTAGAAGAGAACACTTCTCCAGATATCATGCGGCAATACATTGCCCGCAGTGTTGCAGCAGTGATTCAAAATCATGGTGATCCTGCCGTGATTGAATTCCTGCAGAATAATAATCTGATCAAATTCAGCGGGGCCAACCAAACACCGCTGACAGGGGTCATTATTCTGGGAGGAGCCAATGATTATTCCTTTTATTTCGTCGATTCCTTTGATACTGCACTGATCGATGAACTGAATGCCAACAAAATGAAAGTATATGGCGTGGAACAGTATCAGACAGCATATTCATATATGGATCAATACGTGCAAAAAGAAATTACCACTATTGATAATATCGAACTGAGCCTGGGGCAGCTCTCCCTGGTATTTGCCATGGCTGGCGAGCCAGGCAATTATGGAATGAAAACTACGGCTAAAAAACTGATGCCGACATTACCGGTTGAAAGAGTTTGGGGGCAGCAGCAATAGATGAAATCAATTACAGTCGTCATTCCGGCATTTAATGAAGAGAAAACCATTGAGGCAACCATTCAAGCTGTGCAAAAGCTGGATCGTATCGACAAAATCCTGGTCGTTGACGATGGTTCAAATGATAAGACGTCAGAACTGGCGGAAAAGACAGGAGCACAAGTATTAAAACTGAACCCTAATCGCGGCAAAGGCGGTGCCATGAACGCTGCTTCAAAATTTATTGAAACGGATATCGTCGCTTTTATCGATGCCGATCTGGGGGAATGTGCAGAACAAGTAGGCCTGATCCTGCAGCCGATCATCAATGGAGAGGCCGATATGGCCATTGCGGCTTTCCCGCCAGCACAAAAAAAAGGTGGATTTGGCCTGGTCAAAAATACTGCCCGGCGGGCGATAAAAAAAGCCGGGCAGGTAGAAGTGATTTCTCCGCTTAGCGGACAGAGGGCTATGACCAGGGAAGTATTACAGGCCGTCACTCCTTTTCGCGAAGCGTATGGAGTGGAATTGGGTATGACCTTAAGGGCACTGCAAAAGCACTTTAAATTGGTCGAAGTGCCAACCACCATGACGCATAGTGAGTCCGGCCGTGATTTAAAAGGATTTCTACACCGGGGCCGCCAGTTCATTGATGTGATAAAAGTGATCATAGCTGAATCAGGGAGGAAATAGCGGTGGATATTTTACCCATAGCTTTGATAGCTTTTTTTGCCGGGATCCTGGTGGAAGCGTTAATCTTGTTTTTTTTGGTAGGCATGTTAAGGGAAACCAAAGCGGTCAGGAAAAATTACCTGAACATTGATATACCTGTCAGCGCGGGAATCAGTTTTCCTTTTTCCCTGATCATTGTCTTTACCTTAATAGATTTATCGGGATGGTACGACATTTCGTACCATTTGTTCGTTCTGGCGGCAGTAACCATGTCTTTTCTGGGCTTTATCGATGATATGCTGGGCCAAAGGGATGCTTTGGGATTTAGAGGGCATTTTGGCGCGTTATTTAAAGGACGTCTGACCACAGGCGGACTTAAAGCTTTGGGCGGAGGCCTGCTGGCTTTTTTTATAGCTTTTTCCCTGAAGGGAAGCTGGCCGGAGATATTTTTAAATACTTTTATCATTGCTTTGTCAGCGAATCTGATGAATTTGTTTGATTTAAGACCAGGCAGGGCAGCAAAGGCTTATTTTCTTTTCCTGCTGGTGATCATTGTGATTGCTTGCGGACGGGTGGAATGGACGCTGATCGCAGCTTTGAGCGGAGCCGTATTATATTATTGCCGGGATGATCTGAAAGCCAAGGTGATGATGGGCGATGCCGGCTCAAATGTATTGGGGATGGCACTGGGCTATTTCAGTGCGGTGAGCTTATCCTGGCCGGTAAAACTTGGAGTTCTGGCATTTTTAGTGGGTATTCACCTTTATACCGAAAAATATTCTTTGACTACCACTATTGATAATAACAAACTTTTAAAAAGGCTGGATGATCTGGGAAGGAGCAGGCAGAATGGTTAACCGGGAACGTTTAATCAATACATTTATGGAAATGACGGCAATCAGTTCGGTTTCCGGACAGGAACATGAATTCCGCGACTATATCCGGACTGAATTCGAAAAACGGGGGTTCAGTGCCGAGGAAGATGACGCAGGCATTGCTTACGGCGGGACTTCTGGGAATCTTCTCCTGAGGAGATCCGGTACGAATGATCTGCAGCCGATACTTTTGGCTGCCCACATGGATACCGTTGAACCGGGCCGGAATATAAAAGCTGTCATTGAAAACAATGCTGTAATAAAGAGTGTTGAGGGAACGATTTTGGGAGCAGATGATAAAGCTGCCATCGCTGCTTTATTGGAAAGTGTTGATATTATCAGAGAAAACCAACTGGTATGCCCGCCCCTGGAAATTTTGTTTACAGTCAGTGAAGAGCAGGGTTTGCAGGGTGCCAAACGATTCGATTTCAGCAAATTAAATGCCCGGCTCGGCTATACGCTGGATGGCGGCGGCAGTCCCGGAACGGTCATTATCAAATCTCCCTGCCAGAACGAAATAGAATACATTGCCTATGGGAAAGCTGCTCATGCCGGGATCGAGCCTGAACACGGGCTGAATGCCATAAAGCTTGCCGCGGCCGCTATGGCGCAAATGCCCAGTGGACGGATAGATGAAGAAACCACCTGTAATTTTGGAGTTATCAGCGGCGGCCAGGCGCGCAATATTGTACCCGATTATTGTTCGGTCCGCGGTGAAGCCAGGAGCTTAAAAAGAGAAAAGCTGGACGATCTTACCCGGTCTTTGCGGGAGATTTTTATCAGCAGTGTAACAGCAGGAGGCGGACAGGCGGAAGTAAAGGTGAGTTTTTTGTATCCCGAAGTAAGTCTTGATCCGGATGATAAAGTCATCAAACTGGCAGCCAAAGCAATAGAAAACATCGGCCTGCCGCTTGAACTTACCGAAACGGGCGGGGGAAGTGATGCCAGTATTATCAATGCACATATTCCCTGTACCAATCTGGGAATCGGTATGCAGGATGTGCATACAACACAGGAACATATTCAGATCCGTGATTTAATTGATGATGTCAGGTTGATCCTGTCGATCATCGATGAATATTGCAGTTTATGAACCGAGGGAATGGGATGTTGGAATTAAAAAAAGCGATCATTGTTGAAGAAATTTTTTCCCGGCTGGATATCTCAGCTTATTGGGCGATCGTTGATGGTGCTGAAGAAAAATGCATCGCCTTTAACGGGCTGACGGCTCCTCTGCAGCCGGGTGACCAGGTTCTTCTGAATACCACCGCCGTATCTTTAAAACTGGGCTCTGGTGGTTATCATTTTGTACTGGCCAATTTAAATAATGCACAGCATTCAGTTAAACCCGGCGGCCATATCATGAAAATGCGCTATACTCCGCTGCAAATAAAAGTACTAAGTGCGGAAGAACCGGACAGCCCCTTCCATGAACAGCTTTTAACGGCAGAAAGCCTAAATAAAACACCGGTGCTGGCCGTGACTTTGCATTCCATGCTGGCGCCTTTATGCCTGAAACTCAGGGAAGATGATCTCAAGGTTGCCTATATAATGACGGATGGGGCAGCACTTCCCATTGCGTTCAGCGAAACGGTGGAATGGCTCAAAAAAGAACGGTTGCTTTGCGGGACGGTAACGATCGGGCATGCTTTCGGCGGAGACCTGGAAGCAGTTAATATATACTCCGGCCTATTAGCGGCGAAAATTGCTTTTGAGCCAGATGTTATTATTGCAGGTATGGGTCCTGGGATTGTAGGTACCGGAACCAAATGGGGGTTCACTGGCATTGAACAGGGAGAGATACTAAATGCCATTGAAGCATTAGAGGGAGTGCCTATTGCTGTCCCCCGCATCAGTTTTGCTGATAAAAGGCGGCGTCATCAAGGTATCAGTCACCATACTTTAACAGTTCTTTCAAAAGTATGCCGGGTGGAAGCTGTTTTGCCGGTGCCGGAATTGGATGAGGATAAGACAGCCTACATACTGGGCCAGTTGCAGCAGGAGAAGTTACTGGATAAATATTTTTGCTGTGTAGAAAAGGTCAATAATGGCCTGGAATTTATGGCCATGGATCAGCACCGGATCACCACTATGGGACGCGGTGCAGATGAAGACCCTGATTTCTTCCTCAGTTTAGCAGCGGCAGCCCAGCTGACCTGCAAGATCGTAAAGGGAGAAAAAGTTGCTCGAATCAACTGGGCGTAAAAGCAGGTGTCATTAATGGGTGTGCAAAAAAATGAAATCGCTCAAAGTCATTTCGCCCGGCCAATCACAGAAAAGTTTTTCTAAATCTTTGACTTTGCAGATCAGTGTAAGTCCTTGCTTGGTAATTGTTAAATTCATCCAAATCACCTCGATCTAAGTCTATGCATAACGGTAATGAAGTATTCTCTAAGGAGAGGTAAAATATGGAACTATTTGAGAAAACCATAAACTCACAAGACATATTTCAAGGCAGAATCATAAATTTGAGGCTCGATCGGGTAGTCCTCCCGGACGGCAGCGAAAGTACCCGTGAAGTTGTGGAGCACCCGGGGGCTGTTGCAATCGTTGCCATTGACGAGAATCAGAATATATGGATGGTCAAACAATACCGCAAAGCGGTAGAAGAAATCTTAATGGAAATTCCGGCGGGGACATTGGAAAAAGGGGAGGACCCGCTGGAATGCGCCAAACGTGAACTGGCTGAAGAAACCGGACTTAAGGCTCAAAACTGGAAAAGCATTTTATCTTATTACAGCGCCCCTGGATTTGTTACAGAAAAATTGCACTTGTTTTTAGCTACTGAATTTACTGAGGGAAATAAACATCCAGATCAGGATGAATTTTTGTATACAGTCAAACTGCCTTTAGCTGAAGCTTATGAAGCCATATTTTCCGGGGATATCAAAGACGGAAAAAGTATAATTGGCATCCAATACGCCTCGAAATTATTGGCGGGGAGGTAAAGTTTGCAGCAGATATATGCCGATTTACATATTCATATTGGCAATGCCGGAGGTAAACCGGTCAAAATAACCGCATCCCGGCAGCTGGAGCTAAAAACCATCTTATACAGGGATGCCAAAGAAAAAGGGTTGGATGTGGTTGGTGTGATCGATTGTGCCTGTACGAATGTCCTGTCAGAAATTGAAACGATGCTGAAGGAAGGAGAACTGCAGGCACTTCCGGCCGGAGGGTTTCTGGCTCGTAATGGGGTATTATTGATAGCCGGTGCAGAAATAGAGAGCAGGGAAGGGTTTCACAGCCTGATTTATGTCCCGGGGCTGGAACAACTGAAAACGATCCATAAGTATCTTAGGACCCGGGTCAGGAATATGTCTTTATCCACCCAGAGAGCCCGGGTAAGTATCGGGGAATTGATCAATTTAGCCCGATTGACAGAAGGTATCTTCTGCCCAGCCCATGCCTTTACTCCTTTTAAAGGGATCTATGGATTCTGGACCGATAAATTGCGCCCCCGACTGGGAGCAGATACGGATCAGATATTTGCGCTGGAGCTGGGTTTGAGTGCGGATACTTTTATGGCAGATATGCTGAAAGAAACCAGAAATTTTACTTATTTATCAAATTCCGATGCCCACTCATCAGCCAATATTGCCCGGGAGTATAACTTGCTGCGAATGGGCGAAAAGAATTTTACTGAACTCAAATGGGCACTGCAAAGTGAAGAGGGAAGGAAAGTTGTCGCCAACTTTGGGATGGATCCTTTACTGGGAAAATACCACCGTTCTTATTGCAATGACTGTCAGCTTATCACTTCAGAAGAACCGCCGGTAAAGGTTTGCCCGACCTGCGGAAATCCCAATATGGTCAAAGGCGTGATGGATCGTATTGTAGAAATACGGGATCACGAAGAACCCCATCATCCGACTGGGAGGCCGCCGTATTATTACCGGGTCCCTTTGAGGGCATTACCGGGAGCTGGACCCAAAACCATAGAAAAGCTGAAAAAATGCTTTGGCAATGAAATCGAAATTCTCGAAAGAGCTGATATACAAGTCATTGCTAAACTGGGCGGAGCAGTTGTTGCCCGACAAATTGAACAGATGCGCAGCGGTCGGATGACGATCAGTCCAGGTGGAGGTGGATATTACGGAAAAGTTACCAAAGATCATTTTAAGTGCTGATGCCAGTGGTGCCCAGCAGGCAGCGCGTGAGGGCATGTTGGTGATGATCATCGATATAATTGATATGTCCACCAGCCTGGAAAGCGCAATCGATGCAGGAGCATTAGCCGTATTTGGCGCAAGTCCTGATGTTACCCGCGCACCTGTAGAAACCGCACCGGAACATGTGGGAATGGCAGCGGGACGTTTGGCGAAAGAGTATGGAACCAATATCATTTTGATCGCTGAACCTCGTGCAGGTCGTGATGATGAAAGGCTGGCCCGCTGCCAAAAGCTGATCAAGGGGATAGAGAAGGAACAATCCTTTATTGAAAAGGTATTGCCCAATCTGGGGGCTGAAATTTATAAATTGGCTGATTTTGAGAACCGGGTCGTTGTCGCTGCTTCTGATACCGGGGGAGTAGCTTATGATGCTGCATTTCTTTTTACTTCCCAGGTATATACTGGAACCGTTGCCCGCAGCAAGAATAAAAAAGGCATGGAACCAGCATTGGCAGCAGTAGAAAGAATCTGGCAGCATTACCGGGAAACAGACAGTGGTATTGCCATTGTTGCCGCCAGCAGTAATTCCCAGGAAGATATATTAGCTGCAAAACTGATCTTTGAGTTAACTTTGTCTCGTTTTCGTAAACAGTAAAAAGTTGAAAGCTTTTGTCTTCACAGCTTATAAGAAAGTAAAACCGCACCGTTGTAAAACCGTGCGGTTACTTGTCTGGTTCTCTATATCTGCAACACGCCATTTATTCGCTCATGCCTGCTGCATTGTTTGGCAGTATTTTGCAGATTAACAAAGGAAGTATGTTGATCTGCCATACAGCTTTGAAAGTGTTTTTTGCATAAAGTTGAAGGAAATAAAATATCTTTTTATATGACCCTGCCTGAACTTGCTTATACATATCCCGATCCTGAAACGGTTGCGGCAACTTTAATACAGCGGTTCACTCATTGTTTATCGTTTTAAAAGGAGACTTGATATGAATTTTAAGTACCGGATAAAACAACACCTTAAAGAAAACCGCTGGCAGTATTTCACCCTTGTGCTGTTGCTTATACTGGGGATCATGGCTGGAAATTATCAGGTTGCTTATCTGGAAACCGGGGTGAAGAGTAATCTGCTGGAAATGATCGATAATTATTTGAGAGGTCAGCAGTCAGAAGTAAGCAGCAGTTTTTTGATCCTAAAGGGTGTCTTTATCAATCAACTAAAAACAGTCCTGTTAATATGGTTTTTAGGTTTAACAGTTATTGGTCTGCCTTTGATCCTGGCCCTTGTTTTTGTGCGCGGGTTATCTTTAGGGTTTACGGTCGGGTTTTTGATCAATGAAAAAGCCGGAGCAGGGATCATAATGACTATATTGTCGATCGTACCGCAGAATCTGGTTTATATACCGCTTATCATCATCTGGTCTGTTATGGCAATGAATTTTTCAATCTACCTGCTGCGAGGAAGGCATACTGCGCAGATATCTTTGGGCCGATCCCTGGCTATATACACAAGCTTGCTGATCATTTGCGGTTTGATCGTCCTGGCCGGTTCAGTGATCGAGACATATTTGGCACCCTGGTTGTTAAGTCTTATGTTATAAGTGCGGGAGGTGAAGAAGATGTTTATTGTAATTCATAATTGGAAGAGGAAGGTATTGAATATCATTACCATTACAGCGTTACTTATGACATTTGCTTTTGCAGTACCTATGCTGGCGGGTAAATTATCGCAGCAGGTTCCTGTCCTAAGTGATTGGTTTGCCGATGAACATCCCAGCGGTAATCCACTGCGGGTTGAAAATAACGATGCTTCCGGTGAGAAGTTTGATCAGGTCATCGACCAGATGGTTATTAAAATGCAGGATTTTTATAAAGATGATGCTGAATTAAAAAAGTAATCAGAGCAGTTAATTAATATAATTTGAGTAGAATAAAACAAATGTTTTCGAGCAGAACCGTAATATACGGAGCTGCTTTTCTATTTTTAAGAACTTTTAAGAGTCGGAAAATAGCATTGGATAAATTTCGAAATATTTTGACAATTTCAAAGGCGCTTGCTAAAATTACACCTAAATTTGCATAGCAGGAATCTGATTATGATATTTCAAGCCAAAGGTGGTCTTTGCATGAAAGTTCAGATTAAAGGGATAGGTCATGCTTTGCCGGACAGGATTTTAACCAATCAGGAATTAGAGAAAATGGTGGAAACTGACGACAAGTGGATCGTAGAGAGAACGGGTATTAAAGAAAGAAGAATTGCCGATCAGAATGTTGCCTCGTCTCATCTCGCAACGCAGGCGGCTGTAATGGCATTGAAGAGTGCCGGAATTACAGCTGAGGAATTGGATCTGATTATTGTGGCAACGGCCACACCCGATATGCTTTTTCCATCAACGGCCTGTCTTCTTCAGTCAAATATTGGCGCGCTGAATGCGGCAGCGTTCGATGTGAGTGCTGGCTGTACCGGCTTTGTTTATGCGCTGGCTACAGCAGAAAAATTCCTTTTAGCCCCAGAATACAATAACGTACTGGTAATTGGGGCGGAAACGTTATCCCGCATAACGGACTATTCTGACCGTAATACCTGTGTTCTGTTCGGAGATGGAGCCGGTGCGGCAATTTTAGGTAAGGGTACTTCCGAAAACGGCTTAATAACGACTTACCTGGGAGCTGACGGAAGCGGCGCAGCACATCTGTATCTGCCGGCCGGAGGCTCAGCTAAGCCAGCTTCCCGGGAGACAGTAGATCAAAACCTGCACTATATTAAAATGAATGGAAATGAGATATTTCGTTTTGCGACGCGGATCACCCTGGAGATATGCAATAAAATTCTAAGTCGGGCCGGATTGCAGTACCAGGATGTGGATCTCTTTATACCGCATCAGTCAAATATGCGAATTATCCGGACTGCCATGAAATGGATGGATATACCGGAAGAGAAAACGCTTATTAACGTCGATCAATTTGGCAACATGTCCTCAGCATGTCTGCCGGTAGGCATATCGATAGCTGCACAGCAAGGAAGGATAAAAGACGGAGATATTATTTTAATGGCAGCTTTTGGGGCAGGTTTAACCCATGGCGGAGCTCTGCTGAGATGGGGGAGGGACTAGAAAAAGGATGTTTGTTACACGTGTAAGTAAGATGCTGGGCATAAAATATCCCTTGCTACAGGGGGCAATGGCCTGGATCGCAGGAGGAAAACTTGCGGCAGCTGCTTCTGAAGCAGGAGGTATGGGTGTAATTGGCACCGGGAGTATGAACGCAGCCTGGTTAAAAGAGCAGATAGATTTAGCCAGAAATCTGACCCGTGAGCCCTTTGCGATAAATTTAATGCTGACGTCACCTTTTATCGAAGAAATTACGGAATTGGTCATTAAAGAAAAGGTGAAGGCAGTTACAACGGGCGGGGGCAATCCAGGGAAATATGTCGGTGATTTGAAAAAAGCCGGTGTTATTGTAATGCCGGTCATAGCTTCCATTGCCCTGGCCAAACGGCTGCAGCGGCAGGGGGCAGATGCTTTCATCGCTGAAGGTATGGAATCAGGAGGACATATCGGTGAAATGTCTACGATGTGCCTGGTACCTATGTTGGCAGATGCAGTGGACGTCCCGGTGATCGCGGCTGGAGGTATTGCGGATGGCCGAGGATTTATGGCAGCAATGGCGTTAGGGGCAGAGGGGGTACAAGTAGGGACTCGTTTTATTTGTGCATGTGAATGCAGCGTCCATGAAAATTATCAGCAAAAAGTATTGCAAGCCCGAGACAGGGCTACAAAGACTTGCGGAATTAAAACCGGGCATCCGGTCAGGGCTATTCACAATCATTTTACCCGCCAGTATTTGGAGGCAGAATTTTCCGGCAGCAGTGTAGAGTTTCTGGAAGAATTAGGCCGGGGGCGTTATCCGGCTGCTGCCCGTTACGGGGAAATAGAGGAAGGCAGTGTACTGGCTGGACAAATCTCTGGATTAGTGAATAAGGTGCAGCCTGCTGCGGAAATCGTAGCTGAAATCATAAATGATGCTATAAGAGTCAAGCAAAAGTTAGAGGAGATCAAATGATAAAACTTGGTTTTTTATTTCCTGGACAAGGTGCGCAACATCCTGGAATGGGTAGAGAAATGTATGACAATTACCCGGAGGCAACGGCAGTTTTTGATCGGGCTGATAAAATTGCTGGTTTTCAGTTAAGCCGCCTTTGTTTTGAGGGGCCGGATACAGAACTAAATAAGACCGAATTTGCTCAGCCTGCGCTGTTGATATGCAGTATGGCTGTTGTTGCAGTGTTGAAGAAACGAGGAATCATACCAGTATTATCTGCCGGTCTAAGCCTTGGAGAGTATACAGCTCTGGCAGCAGCAGGGAAAATTTCTTTAGAAAAAGCATTGTTGCTGGTAATGAATCGGGCCAGGATCATGCAGCAGGCAGTTCCTGAGGGACAGGGAGCGATGGCTGCCGTAATCGGCCTCCCCAGTGAAAAAGTGCTGGAATTATGCTTGGAAATGCAGGGCATTGTTGAAGTAGCAAATTATAACTGCCCCGGGCAGGTGGTTATTTCCGGACAGAGGGAGGCAGTGGAGTTTGTAGCGCCACTGTTAAAAGCGAAAGGGGGGCGGGTTTTCCTCCTGGCAGTCAGTGTTCCTTCCCATTGTTCACTTATGTATGATGCTGCCATTAAATTCAAGCCTTATCTTGAGCAGGTTAAATGGCAGAAAGGCAACAGTGAAGTTATCAGTAATGTAAATGCCTTGCCGCACGAGATCAATAAAATACCGGAAATGCTGGCGAGACAACTTTATTCCCCGGTGCTCTGGGAACAAAGTATGAGATATATGCTAAAAAAAGTGGATGGTTTAATAGAAGTAGGCCCCGGGTCTTCCTTGTCCGGGCTGGTTCGAAAAATAGACCGTCAGGCACTTCTGGGAAATGTAAACAATATTGTCTCTCTGGAAAATCTTTTGGAGAAGGTGGAAACGAATGAATAAACCAGTGGCAGTTGTAACTGGAAGTTCCCGGGGCATCGGCAGAGCAATAGCTGTAAGGTTAGGGCTTGAAGGATATCGGGTCACAGTAAATTATCTGAAAAACAAGAATCAGGCAGAAGAAGTTGTAAAACATATCATTTCCTGTGGCGGAGACGCTATGGCAGTAGAAGCAGATGTATCTGTTTCCTCCGGGGCAGAGAAACTGATAGCTGCAACGATCGATGTATTTGGGCAGATCGATGTGCTGGTCAACAACGCCGGTATTAATAAAGATCAGCTTTTACTGCGTATTACTGATGATGAATGGGAGCAGGTTGTAAATACCAATTTGGGAGCGGCTTTTTATTGCAGCAGAGCTGTTCTTAAGCATATGGTGCGTAAAAAGAACGGCAGGATCATAAATATTTCTTCCGTAGTAGGGATAAATGGCAATGCCGGTCAGGCACATTATGCCGCAGCTAAATCAGGCCTTTTGGGTTTCACATTCACAATTGCCCAGGAATATGGACGCCGCGGAATAACTGCCAATGTCATAGCCCCAGGTTATATAGAGACAGATATGACCTCCGGACTCAGCGACGAACAGACGCTGCGCCTAAAGGAAAAAATATCGGCCGGCCGGATCGGTACACCGGAAGAAGTGGCATCAGTGGCAGCATTTCTGGCATCACCGCAAGCAGCTTATATAAATGGACAGGTGCTGCGGGTCGATGGCGGGATGACGTCGTAAATCTTTTATACAGCCATTAAATCAGTGGATTGTGCCGTGTACTTTTAAAAAGTATTGGCATTCCAAAATACATTAAAAATATTGGAGGAATTACATCATGTCAGTATTCGAAGTAATAAAAAACGTGATCGTAGAGATCAAGGATATTTCAGGGGATCTTATAAATTTGGATTCCAGATTTGAGGAGGATTTGGAAGCAGACTCCCTTGATATAGTGGAGATGCTCATGCTGTTGGAGGAAAAATACGAAATTTTGATACCGGAAGAAGAGGCAGAACACCTGAAAACTGTGCAGAATGTTGTGGATTATATAGAAGCAAAAATTAAATAGCTTACAGCCCATTGCTTGAGATAAGAGGTGAATGATTTGATGCAGCGAAGGGTAGTTATTAGCGGGTTAGGAGTTATTTCAGCCGCAGGCCAGAACAAGACGGATTTCTGGAACAATCTTATTGAAGGAAGAAGCGGAGTATCTGAGATCGATCGTTTTGATACTTCTGATTTTCCCACGAAAATAGCTGCACAGGTGAAAGAATTTAAAGTCGAGGATTATGTTGCCCGCAAAGATGCCAGACGGATGGATTTGTTTGTGCAGTATGCCTGCGCGGCAGCCCGGATCGCAGTTGAAGATGCACGGCTTACGATAACCGATGCTGACAAACCGCGAATTGGTACCTGGATAGGTTCGGGGGTCGGCGGGATCGCAACGATAGAGAGCCAGCACAGCACTTATTTAAGCCGGGGCGTTGCAGGGATCAGTCCTTTTTTTGTTCCCATGATGATATCTAACATGGCTGCCGGCCAGGTAGCAATATCATTCGGCTTAAACGGTCCCTGCGGTTGTACAGTTACTGCTTGTGCTTCAGGCACAAATTCCATCGGTGAAGCCTTTATGCTCATCCGTCATGGGAAAGCAGATGTCATGATTTGCGGCGGAGCGGAAGCGTCTATTACGCCTCTTTCCATTGGAGGATTTTGTGCTATGAAAGCGATGTCAACTGCTAATAATGAGCCTGCCAGAGCTTGCCGCCCTTTTGACATAAACCGGGATGGTTTTGTTATGGGCGAAGGAGCGGGAATTCTGATCCTGGAAGATATGGCGCACGCTTTGGAGCGGGGGGCTTGTATTTATGCAGAATTGATCGGGTACGGCATCAGCGGTGATGGCTGTCATATGGTGCAGCCTGATATTGATGGCCGCGGTGCATCGCTGGCGTTTCGCAATGCGATAAGTGATGCTGGGATACAGGCGCAAGAGGTTGACTACATTAATGCACACGGTACCGGCACGGGCCTGAATGACCAGGTGGAAACGCGTGTTATAAAAGAAGTCTTTGGAGAACACAGCCGTAATTTAGCGATCAGTTCGATTAAACCGGTTACCGGACATATGCTGGGAGCGGCTGGAGCAGTTGAGCTGATTGCTGCCGTTCAGGCATTGCAAAATAATATTATTCCCCCAACCATCAATTTGGAAAATGCCGACCCTCAATGTGACCTGGACTATGTGCCAGGCAAGGCGAGAAACAAGGAATTGCAGGTGGTATTGTCAGACTCGTTGGGCTTTGGCGGGCATAATGCTGCACTGATCATACGCAGGTGGAATTAGGAGATTAAATATGAATATTGAAGAAATAATGGATATCCTTCCGCATCGGTATCCCTTTTTGATGGTTGACAAGCTGTTGGAATTGGTGCCCGGACAGAAGGCGATCGGAATTAAAAATATCAGCATCAACGAACCTTTCTTTGCCGGCCATTTCCCAGCGAAACCGGTGATGCCCGGTGTGCTTATGATCGAAGCGATAGCCCAGGTAGGTGCTTGTGCATTGCTGAGTGATGACCGTTATAAAGGACGGATCGTTTATCTGGCAGGTATAAATAAAATCAGGATCAGGCGGATGGCCGTTCCTGGCGATTCCATGTATATCATGAGCGAATTGATTACCGTCAAGGGCACCATTGGGAAAGGCAAAGGAGAAATTACTATCGATGGGAAGTTGGTTTGTGAAGGTGAGTTCCTCTTTGCCATTTCTGCCCAATAAAGTGAGGAAAATTAAAAATGCTGGATAATGTTTTTAAAAAGAAATTTATACCACTTACAGCCGAGACAGCTGCGGGATGCACATTATGTGACCGTATTGCTTCCGGGGAAGTACCTTTGACCAGCGAAAAAGTATGTCCGAAATGTAATTTTCACTTTACTATGCAAGCCAGAGAGAGAATTGAATTATTGGTTGATCAGGATAGTTTCGAGGAATTGGACCATAACCTCACTTCTCTCAACATATTGGACTTTCCTGATTATGATAATAAATTAAGTACAGCAGCAGTAAACTCGGGGTTGAATGAAGCCATTATTTGTGGAAAAGCAGCCATTGGCGGATATCCGCTCATACTGGCCGTTATGGATCCCGGCTTCATGATGGGCAGCATGGGTTCTGTGGTGGGGGAGAAAGTCTGCCGGGCAGCAGAAAAAGCGATAGAATTAAAATGCCCTTTAATTGTGTTTACTGCCTCGGGGGGAGCCCGGATGCAGGAAGGGACCATTTCCCTTATGCAAATGGCTAAAACGAGTGCAGTACTAAAAAGGTTTCATCAAGCCGGCCTTTTGTATATTTCCGTTTTGACCAACCCGGTCACTGGGGGAGTTCTGGCTAGCTTTGCTTCATTGGCCGATATCATCATCGCTGAACCTGGTGCCATGGCTGGTTTTACAGGCCCCAGGGTAATTGCCCAGACACTGCGGAAAAAGCTGCCCCCTGGATTTCAATGCTCTGAATTTTTATTGGAACATGGCCAGGTCGATTTAATTGTTGACCGGACTGAATTAAGGGCTGACTTGGAACGTTTGCTGAGCCTGCACCAGAGAGGAAAAGATGGCCAAAAAATATTTTGATTATGAAGAGAACTTTAGAAAAATGAAGGAAAAAATTAAGGAGTTAAAAGTATTTTCTGAAATGATGCAGATCAATTTAAATGGAGAATTTGAAAGATTGGAAAAGAAAATTGAAAATCTTCGCCAGGAAAAATATAAAAATTTAACCCCTTGGGAAAAGGTTCTGATCAGCCGTCATCCCAGGCGGCCGCAGGCGGCTGATTATATAAACTCCCTATTAGAAAAATTTTTTGAATTTCATGGTGATCGCTTATTCGGTGATGATAGTGCCATAATAGCCGGAATAGGAGCTTTTGAAGGCCAGACGATCACAGTATTGGCACATCAGAAGGGCAAAGGAACCAATGAGAGGGTCGCCCACAATTTCGGTATGCCGCACCCGGAAGGGTTCCGCAAAGTCGAACGGTTGCTTTTGCAGTCAGAAAAATTTTCCCGACCGGTACTATGTTTTATCGATACGCCCGGGGCTTATCCGGGAGTAGGTGCTGAAGAAAGAGGACAGGCGGGTTCGATTGCCCGGCTCTTAATGATGCTAAGTGATTTAAAGGTGCCGATCATTTCGATCGTAATTGGTGAGGGGGGTAGCGGAGGAGCTTTGGCTTTGGGGGTCGCCGACCGGCTGTTGATGCTGTCCAATGCTGTTTTTTCAGTCATATCAGCCGAAGCCGGCGCTTCAATACTATTCAAGGATTCTGAAAAGGCTGAAGACATGGCTAACGCTTTGAAAATGACAGCTCAGGATCTGCTTGCCCAGGGAATCATTGATGAGATCATCCCTGAACCAATCGGCGGAGCTCATCATGATCCCGGTGCAGCGACAGAAAATATTGCTCACAGTATAAGAAAAAACCTGCAGGAGATCTGCAGCCAGGATATAAATCAACTGTTGGCAGAACGTTATAGGAAGTTTCGCAATTTTGGCCGGTACCTGCAACAGTAACAATTGAATCAAATGAATCAATATGACGTATGTAAGATTATTGCATGGTTAGGGGGAACAAAATGATTCTGCCGAATTTAGTTATTGGAAAATTAAAGCCTCGCTATCCGATTATTCAGGGGGGTATGTCTGTGGGGGTCTCTACTGCCTCGTTATCTGGAGCAGTAGCTAAAGCTGGTGGTATTGGGGTCATCGGAGCAACTGGCATATCACCGGAAAAGCTTACCCAGGAAATTCAGCAGGCTCGTTCTCTAGCTGAGGGGGGAATAATCGGTGTTAACATTATGTTTGCCGCCCGTGAATTTACTCAGCTTGTGCAAATATCTATCCGGGAAGGGATCGATATAATATTTACCGGTGCTGGTTTTTCGCGGGAAATTTATCGCTGGGTGGATGGCAGCAACACTGAAATCGTGCCAATCGTATCTTCTGCTCGGGCTGCCCGCCTGGCCGAGAGATGCGGCGCACGTGCAGTCGTTGCTGAGGGATGTGAGGCGGGGGGACACTTAGGTACCAACCGCTCCATAAAAGAAATATTGCCCGAGATAATCAAAGAAGTTAACATTCCGGTAGTAGCTGCCGGAGGCATTATTGACGGTTTTTGTATGGCAGAGATGATCAGATTAGGTGCAAGCGGCGTACAGATGGCGACTCGCTTTGTTTTGAGCGAAGAATGTGCTGTTGACCAAAAATATAAGCAGGCTTATCAAAAAGCCGATGAAGAGGATATAGTCATCATAAAAAGCCCGGTAGGTATGCCAGGACAGGCAATTAAAAATGCCTTTACCGATTTGCTGGACCAGGGCATGGCCCCAGAACCGGAAGAATGTGACGCCTGCCTTCGTGAATGTTCTCAGGAGTATTGTATTCTAAAAGCTCTTAAGAATGCAAAAAACGGATTGGTTGAGGAAGGAATTATCTTCGCTGGTAAAAACGTTGCCAAAATAAAAGATATTCTGCCGGCGGAGGTCATCTTCAAGCAAATACTTGCACAATATGCCGCAGTCTAAATAGTGGGACTTACCTTTTTTAAGCTATAGTATTTACAGCCTCGGGTTACGGCTTCTCATCTCCAGGCCATTGTGTGCCATAACATGTTAAAGGTTTTATGCAACAAATCAACCGGCAAGCCATCCGCAGCCTCAAAAATCTTTTATGCTGGTTCTCCGCTTTTCAGTCTCTGTGTTAACTGGTAAAATATATCAATAGATCAATAGGTAATAATAGGAGATTTTTGGTGGGAACCTATATAAAAGCATTTTTAGACTATTTGAATTATGAAAAAGGCTTGTCTGTCAATACCCGGACTGCCTACCGCAGGGACCTGGAGAAACTGCAGCATTTTCTGCAGGAGAACTATTCTGTCAGTGAACCGGATGATATAACCCGGGAACATATAATGGCTTTCCTTAGCTGGCAGTTGGACAACGGGGCAGAATATTCTTCCATGGCCCGCAGTCTGTCCAGTATAAGGGCTTTTTATCGTTTCCTGTTTCTTGAAGGTTATACCAGAAAAAATCCTACATTAAATATTGATACGCCCAAAATAAAAAGGAAGCTGCCGGTAGTTCTATCCATAGAGGAAGTGGATAAACTGATGGAAGCACCCAAAGTGACTACGCCATTGGGTATAAGAGATCGGGCTATGCTGGAACTATTATATGGAACCGGGGTTAGGGTATCTGAACTGCTGGATCTGCAGTTGGATGATATCAATATTACAGCCGGTTTTCTGCGCTGTATTGGCAAGGGAAGGAAGGAAAGAATCCTTCCCGTAAACCAGACTTCAATATTCTGGATCCAAAATTATCTGGCCAAGTCGCGTAATTTTCTGGCCAAACATCCTCTTGAACGGAAGCTTTTTCTCAATGCCCGTGGCAGCCGGATGAGCCGGCAGGGTTTTTTTAAGATACTGGCCAATTATGCTGACAAGGCACAATTGAACAAAGAAGTAACGCCTCATACTATAAGACATTCCTTCGCCACGCATCTGCTGGAAAACGGCGCTGATCTACGTACGGTACAGGAACTTTTGGGACATGCAGATATATCTACTACCCAGATTTATACCCATTTGACCAAAACCCATTTACGGGAAGTATTTCAGATGTACCATCCCCGGGCTTAATGTGACCACTCGAAAGTGAGGAGCAAAATATGACACGCAGGTGTATTTTGATCGTTCTTGACAGTTTAGGAGTTGGAAGCGCTGCAGATTGCCGCTTGTATGGTGACCAGGACTGTAATACCCTGCAGAATACTGCGATGGCCGTAGATGGCCTTACACTGCCGCACCTGGGGCAACTGGGGTTGGGCAATATCCTGGAGGTAAATGGTGTTCCTCCTGCAGTGCATCCGCAGGGATGTTACTCAAAAATGAGCGAAAAATCTGCCGGCAAAGATACTACTACCGGACATTGGGAAATGATGGGCATTATCCTGCCCCGGCCCTTTCCGCTGTATCCGGATGGTTTCCCGCCGCTGGTCATAAGTGCCTTTGAAGCGGCGATCGGACGAAAAGTTTTAGGGAACAAAGCCGCATCAGGCACTGTTATTATCGAAGAACTGGGCAGGGAACATATGGAAACGGGCTTCCCCATCGTCTATACTTCTGCTGACAGTGTTTTTCAGATCGCTGCCCATGAAGAAATCATCCCCTTGGAGGAATTATATGAAATGTGCCGTAAGGCCCGGATGATCATGACTGATGAACATGGAGTAGGAAGAATTATAGCCAGGCCGTTCATTGGAACACCCGGTTCCTTTACCAGAACGCCTCATCGGCATGACTTCTCTTTGGAGCCATCGGTCAATCTGCTCGATTACATTATTCAAGCCGGGCAAAAAGT
>CAZNPR010000010.1:0-5223 GCA_964574965.1 uncultured Syntrophomonas sp.
CTTTCCCAGGTATTTGCACCGGAAAAAACCCCCTGGGTAAATATCAATGGGGCCAATGCGGAGAGCATTATGAAAACCATCGATGCTTGTCCCTCCGGGGCGCTTAAATATGATCTGAGGCCGGGGGCATCTGTTAGCGCAGAGGTGAAAAAGGGACCGGGGTGGATCAGGTATTATGATAAAAAATGATTTTTCATAATGCGTGTAAGATAGCTGCTGCATAATGATTCTTGACTTGCAGGATGATTTGTGTTAATTTCATATGTGGTCGCACACTTTGTAACCGCACAGTTCGGGTCATAAATGGCAGGATGCCTACCTGGAAACTGGCGAGTCTGAATATGTGGAGGTGCATTAAATGTATGCAGTAATGAAAACTGGCGGAAAACAGTACAAAGTAAGTGAAGGTAATATACTTAAGGTGGAGAAGCTGGAAGCTGAAGTGGGAGACAAGATCACCTTTGAAGATATTCTTTTTCTTACCGATGGCGAAGGCAACGTAAAAGTTGGGGATCCTAATGTTATTGAGGCGAAAGTGATCGCTGAAGTAATAGAACAGGGCCGTGAAAAGAAAGTTGTCGTTTACAAGTATAAGAAAAGAAAAAATTATCACAAAAAGCAAGGACACCGGCAGCCCTTTACGAAAATTAAGATCGAAAAGATAGAAGGCTAAATTTGTTAGTCTCGGATAGAAATGAAGGAAATCAGGAGGTGCAGACATGGCTCATAAAAAAGGTGTTGGTAGTTCCAGAAACGGAAGAGACAGCGAGTCTAAGAGACTGGGCGTTAAAAAATATGATGGTCAGATCGTCAGAGCAGGTAACATACTGGTCAGGCAGAGAGGGACCAAGATCCATCCCGGCAATAATGTCATGATTGGCGGAGATGATACTTTATTTGCAGTGATCGACGGCAAAGTAAAGTTCGAAAGAAAGGGCAAAGAAAAGAAGCAGGTAAGTGTTTACGCTGTAGAAGAAAACGCTGTTATGTAAACAAAAGATTTGATTTAGCTGACCCCTGGAATTTTTCAGGGGTTTTTGTTATATTAGGAAAAAAATGGGGGGGTATCTAAATGGACGCCGATAGAACTGTAGCGTTGCTCAGAAAGATGAGACATGATTTTGGCAATCATCTGCAAGTCATAAGCGGATACCTGGAGTTGAATCATCCTGAAAAAGTCCAGCAGTATGTGGATAAGCTAATCATGAATGCCAGAAACGAACGTGTCGTTTTTGAAGCTGCCGAAGGTGAAACCGCCCTCTATTTGTATGAACAGATGTTGGCAGCCCGTGAATATGATATAAAATTGATTTATAAAATGATCGATATAGCTTCTGTAGAACCATTGATGCGGGACAATGAACCTATACATACATTAAAACAATTGAAAGAAAAGAATCCAGCTGCTGATTTGACAGTGGAAGTTGTAATCGGCACGACTTTAGAACAAGATATCTATATCGATTATTTTGCAGAAGATTTTGCAGGTGAGCCACAACATATTTTGATCAGGAAGTGAAAACATGTTTGTTGATTATGCCAAAATAAATGTAAAAGCCGGAGACGGAGGCAATGGAGTCGTTGCTTTCCGGCGAGAAAAGTATGTTCCCATGGGGGGGCCATCCGGAGGTGACGGGGGACGCGGCGGCAGCATTATTATTAAAGCTGATGAAGGACTAAGTACTTTAATGGACTTTAAATACCGACGTCACTTTAAAGGGGAACGCGGGAGTCACGGCCAGGGGAAAAACATGCATGGTGCCGGCGGCGAAGATACGATCATCCTGGTACCGTCAGGCACGGTCATCAAAGATGACGAAAGTGAAGATGTCATTGCTGACCTGACCAGTCATGGGCAGCAAGTGGTGGTTGCCAAAGGTGGAAGAGGCGGCAAGGGCAATGCCCGCTTTGCGACTCCGATCAATAAGGCACCTTCAATTGCGGAAAATGGAGAACCAGGCGAAGAAAAGTGGATCAGGCTGGAGCTAAAACTTCTAGCTGATGTTGGATTAGTCGGTTATCCTAATGCCGGTAAATCGACTTTGATTTCCAAAGTCTCCGCAGCCAAACCAAAAATAGCGGATTATCCTTTTACAACATTGGTCCCAAACTTAGGGGTCGTAAGGTTAAACAGCGGCGAATCATTTGTATTGGCTGACATTCCGGGTCTCATTGAAGGAGCCCATGAAGGTGCAGGATTGGGACATCGCTTCTTAAGACATATTGAAAGAACCAGGGTACTGATCTTTGTTCTGGACACAGCACAGACTGAAAACCGTGATGTACTCGAAGACTATTATACGCTGCAAAGGGAACTGGGAAAATTCCATCCGAGTCTAGCCAGTAAGCCTTATTTGATCGCCGCCAATAAAATGGACCTGCCTGAAGCCCAGAATAATATTGCCAAACTGCAGGGGAAATTCGGCGATCATTTAATGATGATTTCGGCTGCCACAGGAGAAGGAACGCAAGAGTTAATGGCCAGAGCCTATCAGCTGTTATCCAGCATACCAATGGAAGAAACGGTGGCCGGAGACGAAGTGGTATTGCGCAAGTTTCATGACCAACCTGCTTTCGTGATAGAAATTATTGACGGTGTTTTCGAAGTCAGTGGTAAAAGGATAGAAAAACTTGCGGCTATGACTAATTTTAACACTGATGAAGGGCTGCAACGTTTTCAAAGGATCATCAACCATATGGGCCTGGAAAATGCTTTGCGTCAACAGGGGATCCAGGCGGGTCAGACAGTAAGAATAAAAAATCTGGAATTTGAATACAGTGAATAGATAAATCGAGGTGGTTGGGATGGTAACTCGCAAAGATCTGCCCCAAAGTCAGCGAATCGTGATCAAGGTTGGGACCAGTACTTTAACTTATGCCAATGGCAAGCTGAACCTTAACCGGATGGAAAAACTGGTAAGGGAATTAGCCGATCTGCATAATGCCGGCAAAGAAGTGATACTGGTCAGTTCCGGTGCGATCGGGGTCGGAGCCGAGAGAATGGGAATCAAAGCAGCACCGCGAACCATACCGGACAAACAGGCCCTGGCGGCAATCGGACAGGGCGCACTTTTACATATGTATGAGAAATTATTTGCTGAATATGGCAAGATCGTGGCCCAGGTATTGCTGACCCGCGATGATTTTACGGAAAGAATGCGTTACCTCAATGCGACCAATGCATTGCTGGCTATTCTCGCCATGCAGGTCATTCCCATTATCAATGAAAATGACACGGTGGTGGTCGAGGAGATCAAATTCGGTGATAATGATACTCTATCAGCCTTAGTGGCAGGAATAGCCGATGCTGACCTGTTGATCATTCTTTCAGATGTTGACGGGCTTTATGATAGTGATCCGCGGCTTAACAGCGCTGCGGTCCTGCAAAACGAAGTTACCGAAATAACTGCTGAAATGGAAAGCAGCGCAGGAACCAAAGGCAGCAGTTTTTCCAGCGGCGGGATGGCCACCAAGCTGAAAGCTGCAGGCATGTGTATGGCAGCAGGTGTCCCCATGGTGATAGCCAATAATAATATCGATAATGTAATCCGGCAAATCGTGAATGGAAATAATATCGGTACTTTGTTTATACCGCGAGAGGAAAAAATGCAGGCGCGTAAACGCTGGATCGCTTTTGGGTCAGTGACCCACGGCCGATTGATCATTGATGACGGGGCTTTAACAGCCTTGGTCAAAAGAGGCAAGAGCTTGCTTCCCTCCGGAATTATAGAAGTTGAAGAGGAATTTGGCCGGGGAGATGTAGTGTCAGTGGTTACGGCTGAAGGTCATGAGATCGCCAGAGGTATGGTCAATTATAGTGCAGGGGAGATCAAGCTGATTGCCGGCCGCAAATCGGCAGACATTGGCAAATTATTGACGACTAAAGATTACGATGAAGTGATCCATCGGAATAACCTTTGGGTTAAGTGAAATAATTGCGAGGAGAGATGCTTAAGTGAGTGATGGCGGGCAGAATCATTTGATCGAGCAGGGGAAACTGGCCAGGCAAGCCGCCAGAATATTAGCTGTAGCAGATACCCGACAAAAAAATAAAGCTCTTTTAAGGATGGCAGATGATCTTGAAGAAGCCGCTGATGAAATCATCGCTGCCAACCGTATTGACTTGCATGCTGGGCAGGAAATGGGTTTGACCGCAGCTCTGCTGGAAAGGCTGACTTTGGATAAAGGGCGGATCGCTGGTATGGCGGAAGGATTACGGGAAATCAGTCTTTTGCCGGATCCGATCGGCGAAGTACTGGAGATAAACCGTCGTCCCAATGGTCTGGAAGTAGGCAGGGTAAGAACACCAATAGGCGTTATCGGGATCATATATGAATCAAGGCCAAATGTTACTGCGGATGCGGCTGGTCTATGCTTAAAATCCGGAAATGCCATTTTGCTCAGAGGCGGGGAAGAGGCTTTGAATTCCAATCGCGTTATCGCCCAGGTCATTGCCGAAGCGGCTATGATATCAGGCTTGCCTGCCGGGGCTATTCAACTGGTGGACAGTCCTGACCGGCAGTTGGTGATACAAATGATGCAGATGAATGATTACATCGATTGTCTGATCCCCCGTGGGGGCGCAGGGCTTAAGAAAACGGTAATGGCGTATGCGTCTGTTCCTTATATCATGACCGGGATGGGCAACTGTCATGTTTATGTTGATCAGTTTGCCGATTTGAGTAAAGCCCGGCCGATCGTCATCAATGCCAAGGTACAGAGGCCTTCGGTATGTAATGCCATTGAAAATTTGCTGGTCCATGAGGCGGCAGCACTGGATTTTCTGCCCTTGATGGCTGAACAACTACGGGAAGCGGGAGTTGAAATTCGGGGCTGTCAGGCAAGCAAGAAAATCGTACCTTGGATAAAAGCTGCTGCCGAATCGGACTGGGATGAAGAATATCTGGATCTGATCATCGCCGTTAAAATAGTGAAAGATTTAGACGAAGCTATTGAGCATATCAATACACATGGGACCGGACATAGTGAAGCCATTGTCAGCGAAAACTACACCAATGTACGTCGGTTTATGAATGCAGTCGATGCAGCGGCAGTGTATGCCAATGCTTCCACTCGCTTTACAGATGGAAATGAATTTGGCTTCGGAGCTGAAATGGGAATCAGCACGCAAAAACTGCATGCGCGCGGGCCAATGGGCCTGCGGGAGCTTACCACCACTAAATTTATTATCTATGGTGACGGACAGATCCGCTGATCACGGGT
>CAZNPR010000010.1:5323-40588 GCA_964574965.1 uncultured Syntrophomonas sp.
TTACCACCACTAAATTTATTATCTATGGTGACGGACAGATCCGCTGATCACGGGTCAAATTAGTTCATTGTATGTTTGAATCGCCGGCGATCCATCACATGGCCCGCGATAAATCTATCACGATGCACCGCTGGAAGTTAAAGGGCGCACCTCTTTGGGGGTGTGTTTTCTTATTTTATTATAATTGAGCCTGCTTTTTAATTATTTAACTAATTATCTTTTGAAGTTAGCAGGAACCAGACTGATCTATAAAGAATAATGCAGAGGTTTAGAAACGATTACTGGGGGACATGCTGTGGGAGCAATATGCGGATATTATACCAGGCGGCAAAGAATTGATATTGATTTGGAAAAAATGAGCCGATCCATGCAAAACCGCGGGACATATGAAGCTCAGGTAGCAGTGGTCAGTAAACAGGGAAGCTTTTTGGGACTGGCGGCGCGAAGTATCCAGGCCGGGGAAACCAGCAACGAATTGCTACATAATGGAGCATTAAGCATTGCCTTGGACGGGGAAATATATAATTTGGAAGAAGTGGCGTCTTCTCTGGGGATCCCTGCTGGAAAAACAACAACTGAAAACATTGTGCTGGAAGCTTATAAAAAGTGGGGGGAGGAATGTCCCCGGTATCTTGAGGGGGCCTTCGCCTTTGCCATTGCAGATCGCGAAAATGATTTAGTTTATTGTGCCCGTGACAAGTTCGGCGAAAAGCCCTTTTTCTATTATCATACTAACGATGAATTCGTCTTTGCCTCGGAATTAAAAGCCCTTATGTCCTATCCTTATTTTGAAAAACAAATCGACCCTGCAGCTTTAGGTATGTATTTCAGCCATAATTATATAAGTGCACCGCAATGTATTTTTAAAAAGACTTATAAGCTTGCGCCGGGTCACAGCCTGATCTGCAGATCAGGGGCGGTATGCACCAGATCCTATTGGTCCATTGCGCAGCTCTACCATGCCAACAGCGGTCAAACAGTGAGAGATTATGACCAGGCTTTAAAAGAGCTGGCTGCTTGGCTGGAGAAAGCCATAACCAAGCGTATTCCGGCGGATCTGATTTACGGTACCTTTTTAAGCGGCGGGATCGATTCGACCCTGGTCACCATCATAACGCAAAAGCTGTCTGAAACTCCCGTGAAAACATTTACCATTGGTTTTGAAGACCCGAAATACAACGAGGCAGATGCAGCCAAAAAGATTGCCTCGCATTTAAAGACCGACCACTCTGAATTATATATCGATCATGTCATGCTGTTGAATTTGGTTCATAAAATCCCGGAATATTATGATGAACCATTCGGCGACAGTTCCCAGATCGCTACTTTTTTTGCCTGTCAACTGGCCAAAAGCCAAGTGGATGTCGTCTTGACAGGTGACGGCGGAGATATTTTATTCTGGGGTTTTGATACTTATACCAAACTGAAAAAATATCAGCGGCTTGATGTGATCGGGGCGATTTTGTATTACATTTTAAAACCTTTGCATTTACTGAGGAAAATGCCCTTAAAAATGAGAATGGTATGCGAAAACAGAGATATCGGTACCAAATCGCAAATGTTCAATACTTATTCTGACGATATCATCCGTTCCGTTTTGATCCATCCCTGTGAAACACTGCATTATGATATCGAAAAGGAATTCTCCTTAAGCAACTGGGGGATCAGAAAAGGTCTGGTCGATCTGATCACCTTTGCCCCTTCGTTGTTAAACAAAGTAGGTTCTGCATCAGCCTCCATGCAGTTGATCACACGCAATCCTTATTTGGACCAAAATGTGGTGGGATATTCCATGAGGATTCCTCCTGACTTCAAATACCGGAAAGGGGTCAAGAAGAGGATCCTTAGGGACCTTGCCTATAAAAGCGTTCCCCGGGAAATGATCGACAGGCCCAAGCATGGGTTCAGTGTTCCTCACAGCCAATGGCTGAAAGAAGATCTGGCTGAAGATTTTGCCAAGTATACCGATAAAGAATTTATCGAAACCCAGGGGCTATTCAATTATGAAGTTTTATTTGATTTGAAAGAGCATTTTGTTAGAGGAGATGTCCCGCTGGATTTCGTTATACAAAATTTTTTCTGGAGTTTTTTTGTTTTTCAGATGTGGTATGAAATGTATGTAATGTAGGAGGAGTCTTCCTAAAACAAAAAGAGATACAGGGGAGCCCCTGTGTCTCTTGATATTAGATCTCAAATCAAAGTACGGTAATCAATCACTCAACGATTTCAAATTGATAACCCTTTAATTTCTCCAGGTTTTCAGGGCTTAAGACATATTCCCGGTCTAAAGGGATCCGGTTGACAGTACTGCCGCATAATTCAGTGGACAGATAGCGAAGCCCGTTATCATTGACGATAGTAACGATCCTTTCTAATTGAGGATATCTGCCAGCCAGTTTTAAGGCAGCGGCAACATTGCACCCCGAAGAAATACCGCAGAATATACCTTCTTTTTTAGCGATTTCCTGAGCGGTTTGGATGGATTCTTCAGAGGAGACCAAAATCATACCATCGATAAAATCCAGATCTAAAATAGGCGGGATCAGCCCGTCAGCGATGCCTTGAATTTTGTGCCCCCCGATTTTCCCATGAGCCAAAATCGGGGATTCCGCTGGTTCCGAGATAAATATTTTAATCGCCGGATTTTTTTCCTTAAGGTATTTAGCCGTGCCGGTCACCGTGCCGCCGGTTCCCTGGCACATTATAAAAGCGTCAACCTGACCGCCGGTTTGCTCCCATATTTCCGGAGCGGTGTTTTCTATATGCGCCTGCAGGTTTTCCTGCCTTTCAAATTGCCCTATTTCAAATATTCTATCTCCATATTCCGTTTTCAGTCTTTCAACTTCCTCCAGCACCAGATCTACGTCCGTTTCAGCTCCGGGGGTAAGTACCAGTCTGGCACCATAGGCCAGGATCGTTTTCTTCCGTTCTTCAGTCATTCCTTCCGGCATTACGATTATAACCGGATAACCCTTGGCTGCGCCTACCATGGCAGTAGCAATACCCGTATTGCCGGTCGTTCCTTCCAGTAAAGTCATGCCTGGTTTCAGCTCTCCTCTTTGTTCCGCCTTTTCCACGATCGAATAAACCACCCGGTCTTTTAGGCTGCCGCTGGGATTGGTATACTCCAATTTTACGCAAATCTCTGCATGGCAGTCCTGCGCTATCTTTTTTAGCCTGATCAAAGGAGTCAGGCCGATCGATTCCAGAACATTATCATAAATATTCTGGTTCCTGTTCCAATTCATCTAACTTTCCCTCCTAAAATGATCGTAATCTTATAAAGGCCAGTCAGCCTTAAACTTTAGTGTTCTTTTGAGCGTAACTTCTTCCGTTAACGGAAGTGCGGCAAAAAAATCTGGCTTTATAGCGGTTGCTTTTTTAAAAAGTATCAGCAGCTGCTCAAAGAATTGCTGGTGATGCTTGGGATCCCGCAAAGTCAAACCCTTCTGCACCAGCTTTTCTCCGATGATCAGGTTCAATTTGTTTTCATAATCAGCCAGACTGACAAAAAATTCTTTCCAGAGCCGCAAACTTTCTTCTTTTTCCCAATCGATCCCGGGGCAGACAAAATGCCGGCAGATCGATTCACGTTGCAGCTGCTGCAGTTTACAGCCGCCTGCTTTGCTATGAAACTGACAGCGATAGGAATTCCCCTCCGGGGTGTTGTTGACCGTGATGGAATAATCCAAAATGGTTAAACCGGGCAAACGTAAAATATGATCCAGCAGATCAGCATGGTTTTCCAGCAGATAAGCAAAATCACAGGGATAAAAAACCGGGGAATAATATCCGCAGCACCCTTTATCATCTTTCCGGGGACATTCACGGCACAAATCGACTTCGATATAGCTCCTGAGGCCAAGATTATGAAAAATCATGGTTATGGTTTTATCCATGGCAGTAATGTGCTCCTTAACAAGTCCTTTATATTATAGTGGTTTTGTCTGGAGGTTTAAAGGATAAAACCAAGGTCTTTAATATACCTGCAAAGGGAAAGATCATTATTGTAAGCCGCTTCCAGCTTGAGGATTCATAGATTTATTCGGATTTGGCATTTTTTTGCCACTATAGTACAATTTATATGAGTTCTAATTGACCCAACATTATGAAAAGGTGGGCTTTCATCTTGCGGCAAGCAATAGGGATCCTGGGCGGTACTTTTGATCCGATCCACTATGGTCATTTAATGGCAGCAGAATTTGCCCGCAGTGAGTTCCATTTATCCAAAGTTCTGCTGATGCTGTCCGCTCGTCCTCCTCATAAAAGGGATGCAGCGATCCTGGATCAGGACCATCGGCACCAGATGCTGAACCTAGCCATTGCTGGCAATCCTTTTCTCGAGGTATCGACACTGGAGTTAAGTCGCCCCGGCCATTCCTTTACGATCGATACGATCAGATACCTGCTTGACCATTGGCCGCAACAGGATATTTATTTCATCATGGGTTCAGATAATCTTTTTACGATTCATACCTGGAAAGAAGCCGATGCGTTATGCAGTTTGTGTAAATTTATCCTGGTGACCCGCCCTGGTTACAAACTGGAAAGAAACCATCCCCAATATGAACGGGTACCTTCAGGCTTGTGGGGAAACTTGTTTTACCTGGAAATACCAGGGTTTGAGTACTCTTCTACTGATATAAGAAGCAGGATCAGGCAGGGAAAAACCATTAAATATCTGCTGCCGCCAGAAGTGGAACAATATATCAGGGAGCATGATTTGTATCGTATACAGGGAGACGAAAAAGATGAGCAGTGAAGATATTTTATATAAGGTTAATAAACAATTGTCGCCGCACTTGTTCAGACATGTTTGCCAGGTGGCAAAGACAGCTGAAAAAATGGCTGTACTGTTTGGAGAGGACCCGACAAAAGCCAATTTGGCAGGTGTACTTCATGATTGTGCCAAGGAAAAGCCGGAGGCAGAGCTTCTGGCAATTGCAGGAGAAAACGGTCTGCTGGAGGAAGAGGTATACAGGCAAGTGCCTTTTCTGCTGCATGCTCCGGTAGGGGCGATTCTAATAAAAAAAGAAATGGGAATTGATGATGAACAAATACTAAATGCTGTTTACTATCATACCCTGGGCCGGCCTTTCATGAACACATTGGAAAAAATCATTTTCCTGGCGGATATGATCGAACCGGATCGTGCTTTTCCCGGAGTCAAAGAATTAAGAAGTCTTTGCCGGTATGATCTTGACCAGGCTATGATCGCAGCTTTGGACTCGACCCTTGCATATTGTCTGCGGCAAAAACGGATCATTCATCCCCAGACGATTGCCGCCAGAAATTATTTTTTACAGCTGAAAAGAGTCACGTAAGACGTGGGAAGAGTTGAGAAGGATATGAAGCAGTTGGATTAGAAATACTTATAGTAAAATTATTTGCTGGGAATCAGAAAGAAAATTTATAAGTATGATTATTAATGATAAAAAAGGAGGGTGTTTTTTGCTCAAGGATGAACAAATGGTCCAAATCATTGCAGAGGCTTGTCTGGATGAAAAAGCGCTGGATGTTATGATTCTGCAGGTAAGTGAATTGACTATTATCGCTGATTACTTTATTATTGCCTCAGGTAAAAGCACGATTCAGGTCAAAAGCATAGTGGATTACGTAGAAGCAATGGTGGCGGAATATGATATCAGTCCGATCCGCAGAGAAGGACATCAGGAAGGCCAATGGGCAGTCCTGGATTATGGCTCGATCATATTACATGTCTTTCGGGAGAAGGAAAGAGAATATTACAACCTGGAGAATTTATGGGGTGATGCCCGTCAGATAGAAATCGCAACCGTGTAAAAAGTAGATAGTAGTTAGACTAAATAAAAACCGGCTAGTAAAACTAGCCGGTTTTTTATATATAAAAAATTTTGTGTTGGGGGGGTGGGGAGGGCAAAATTGTCAGATTTTCAGGCCGGCAAAGTGGCCCAACCCCGGGGGGTGTATACCAACACATGATTGGTATCAAATTATTTAATCACAATATTGATTAGTTTATTAGGAACCACAACAATTTTCACAATTTCCCTGCCATCTGTCAATGCCATAATCTTTGGATTTTTCAAGGTCATTTGCTCTAATTCCTCTTTAGCAGTATTTATAGGCACTTTTATTCGTTCTTTCACCTTGCCGCTTATCTGTATGACCATTTCTATTTCATCCAGTATCAATGCTTCCGGATTATAACGAGGCCATGGTTCAAGATAAATGCTGTCCTGGTGACCGATCTGCTGCCATAATTCTTCACAGATATGCGGTGAAAATGGACTTAACAGAATCAGCAAATTTTCAACTGCCAGCTTGAGCAAAGCTTGGTTCTTTTCCGCAACGTCCCGATAACTGTTTAACTCATTGCTCAGTTCCATGATGGCGCTTATGGCTGTGTTAAAGTTAAAACGTTCCTGTATATCTTCGCTAACTTTTTTTATGGTAGCATGAACTTTATAATAAAGTTCTTTATCCTTGGGATTTAAAGAGGCTGTATTTATACTTGCCAAATCGCCGCCAAATTGAGGAGCATAATCCTGTACTAATCTCCAGATCCGGTTCAAGAAACGGTAGCAGCCTTCCACTCCCTGGTCACTCCACTCCAGATCTCTTTCCGGAGGAGAGGCGAACAGTATGAAGAGTCTGGCCGTGTCAGCTCCGTAATGCAGGATTATATCTTCAGGGCTTACCACATTTCCTTTGGATTTAGACATTTTCGAGCCATCTTTTAGTACCATGCCCTGAGTAAGCAAATTGGAGAAAGGCTCCTGACAGTCAAGCATTTTAATGTCATATAAGAATTTGGTAAAAAACCGGGCATACATCAGATGCAGGATCGCATGCTCAACACCGCCAATATATTGATCTACCGGCATCCAGTAATTGACCTGGTCCGGATCAAAAGGCTTATCTTTCAGATCAGGACTGCAATAGCGGTTGAAATACCAGGAAGAACACACAAACGTATCCATGGTATCTGTTTCCCGCCGTGCTTCACTGCCACAAACCGGACAATTGGTTTTATAAAAACTTTCAACATAATTTAACGGTGACTCACCGGTAATTTTAAAATTAACATCTTCCGGCAGCAGTACGGGCAGATCTTCATAAGGAACCGCTACCGGTCCGCATTGAGGACAATATATCATGGGGATCGGTGCTCCCCAATACCTCTGCCGCGAGATTAACCAGTCACGCAGGCGGAAATTGACAGTTGCGCTGCCAATGTTATTGGCTTCCATATAGGCAACGATCTTTTGTTTGCCTTCCTCTACCGACAGTCCATCAAAAGCATCGCTGTTGATCATGTGACCATCACCGGCAAAAGCAGTTTCCAATTGGCCAATTTCATCGTTTGGGTCATAGCTTTTTATGACCTGCCGGATAGGGAGGTCATATTTTCTGGCAAAATCAAAGTCGCGCTGATCATGTGCAGGAACAGCCATAATGGCTCCGGTGCCATAATCCATCAAAACATAATTGGCAATCCATATCGGCACTTTTTCGCCATTCATTGGATTTATCGCATACGCGCCAGTGAATACGCCGGTTTTTTCCAGGTCCGTACTGGAACGGTCCACATCGCTGATAAATTTTACTTGATTGACAAAAGCAGTTACTGATTCTTCATGGGGAGTTCCTTTTGAAATCACCGGCACCAGAGGGTGCTCGGGGGCTAAAACCATATAAGTGACACCATAGACAGTATCGGGACGGGTGGTGAAAACCGTCAGCTTTTCAACGCTGCCTTCGATGAGCATGGAAAATTGACAACCTTCACTGCGGCCGATCCAGTTTTTCTGCATGATCTTGACTTTATCCGGCCAGCCTTCCAGTATCTCCAGATCGTCCAACAATCGCTGGGCGTAGTCCGTTATTTTGAAGAACCATTGTTCCAGTTTTTTCTTGTCGACCTTGGTTTCACAACGCTCACAGGCACCTTCCACTACTTGCTCATTGGCCAGTACTGTCTGACAGGAAGGGCACCAATTGACTGCAGCTGACTTTTTGTAAGCCAGACCATTATCATAGAGTTTAAGAAACATCCATTGGGTAAATTTATAATAATCAGGGCGGCAGGTGGCAATTTCCCGATCCCAATCGTAGCTGATACCAAGTGTCTTTAACTGTTGTTTCATAGTATCAATATTGGAAAAAGTCCATTTGGCAGGATGGATACCATGCTTTATGGCCGCATTTTCAGCTGGCAAGCCAAAAGAATCCCAACCCATCGGATGCAAAACATTAAAACCTCTCATTGCTTTATAACGTGCGATCACATCACCAATGGCATAATTGCGCACATGTCCCATGTGCAAATTACCTGACGGATAAGGAAACATTTCCAGCGCATAATATTTAGGTTTGGAAGGGTCTTCCGAAACTTTATAGAAATTGTTTTTGTTCCAGTATTCCTGCCATTTCCGTTCAATTCGATTCGGTTCGTATTTAAGTTCCATGACAGCCTCCTATTAATTAAAATAAAAAAACACCCTGATCCCCAAGTAGGGACGAGAGTGCAAGTTCCCGTGGTACCACCCTGTTTGACAAAATGGTGGAGCTAGTGGGATTCGAACCCACGACCTCTTGAATGCCATTCAAGCGCGCTCCCAACTGCGCCATAGCCCCATATAAATGTCCGCTTCATTAATTAACGGAATTACCGTCCCAAACTACTTATCGCTCAGGAAGCTTATCGGCGAGTTCAACCAGTTTTTGTTACTTTTCACCAGCTGTAACTCTCTTTTAATACCAGTTTACTACTCCGATTCAAAGCCTTTAAATATGCAATTGACAATAGAAATTATATGCGAAGCAAAAAGCAAAGTCAATACTGTGTTGTCTTAAGCTACAGGCATTATTGTTTTATATTCCACCAGTCAGATAATATTACATAAATAAAAGTGGAGACCTTTCGGTCTCCACTTTTTGCTGGTTATTATTTAATCACTTAGTAAGTCTTTAGCGATGACTAATCGTTGCACCTGGGCGGTGCCTTCAAAGATCTGCATGATTTTAGCATCCCGGAAATACTTCTCTACCGGGTAATCCTTAATATAGCCGTAACCGCCGAATACCTGAACAGCGTCAGTAGTTACTTTCATAACTGTGTCGCCGGCAAAACATTTGGCCAATGAAGCAACGGCAGTAAAAGGAAGTCCGCTATCCTGATTGCTGGATGCTTCTAAATATAATAGCCGGGCTGCCCTAATGTTTTGCGCCATATCAGCCAACATAAATTGTATTGCTTGCAGCGAACTGATCGGTTTGCCAAATTGAACTCTTTCTTTGGCATATTGGATGGCGGCGTCCATAGCTGCCTGAGCTATTCCGACCGCCATGGCAGCAACGCATGCCCTGGATAAATCAAGGGTTTTCATAGCAATTTTAAAACCATCACCTTCAGAGCCCAGAAGGTTAGCAGCGGGAACCCGTACTTCTTCGAAATTGACGGAAGTGGTATTACAGCTTCTTATTCCCAGCTTGTCTTCTTTGGGACCGATGGTGATACCCGGACTGCTGCGGTCGACCATAAAGGCGCACATACCTTTATGACCAAGCTTGCGGTCAATTGTGGTAAATACAGTATAAAGACCTGCGATACCGCCATTGGTAACAAATTGCTTGCTTCCAGTAAGTATATAGTCATTCCCGTCTTTTACACATTTTGTAGCTAGACTGGCCGCGTCTGAGCCGGCGCCGGGTTCAGTCAGACAGAATCCACTCATAGCCCCTTCATTTTGCATGCCATACCACCACTTTTTCTGCTCGTGGGTAGCTGCAATGTAAACCGGATCCGGACCCAAAAGTGTACTTCCCGTCATGGATGTAGCCAGACCAGCATCACCATGGGCTATTTCTTCCACTACTAAATTCTGCGCCAAATGATCAAGACCGGCACCACCGTATTCAGCTGGAATACCAATCGTCAGCAAGCCTAAATCAAACATCTTCTTTAAAATATCATCGGGCATTTTGTTGTCTTTATCCCATTGCTGCGCATAAGGTGCAATTTCGTTGTCCGAAAAATCACGTGCCATAGAACGGAGCATTTCCTGCTCTTCCGAATATCTAAAATCCATTGGTTTTTCCTCCCCCTAAAACGATCCATCAGTTTTTTTATTTTCTCTATTATCTATAAACTTTAAATATCTCTGGTCCACAAAGAAGCCATGGCCGGCCCGCCGCCAACACATAATGAGGCTCCGCCCAATGTTTTGCCTTGCTTTTCCAATTCATAATACAACGAAACTATGATCCGCAGAGCAGTACATCCAACCGGATGTCCCAGAGCGATACCTGAACCATTAAGATTACATTTATTCATATCCAGATCCAGCCCAAAATCTTCTTTGAGCATACGTCCTACTCCCAGAAATTGAGCGGCAAAAGCTTCGTTGATTTCCCAGTACTCAACATCTTCGAATTTTAAACCAGCTTGTTTCAGACACTTGGGAATCGCTACCGCAGGTCCCAGCCCCATTACTTTAGGGTCTACCCCTTCACCACAAATGTTTATCATTTTCAGCAAGGGTTTAAGGCCTAATTCCAGGGCTTTGCTTTTTGACATGACGATCACTGCTGCTGCGGCATCATTTAAACCGGATGCATTGGCAGCCGTAACTACTCCGCCTTTTTTAAAAGCAGAAGGAAGTTTGGCCATACTCTCCAGACTGGCATTCGGTATCATGTGTTCATCAGTTTCATAAAAAGTAGAGCCTTTTTTAGTTTTGATTTCTACTGGAACGATTTCGCGCTGGAAGGTTCCGTCCTGGACTGCGCGGGTCGCACGTTGATGGCTCATAAGAGCCAGTGCATCACATTCTTCGCGGGTAATACCGTACTTTTCAGCCACATTTTCGGCTGTAATCCCCATGTGGCCTGGTACCAAACTATCAACTAAACCGTCATGGATCATGGCATCTTCAATGGTACCTTGATTCATTCTATATCCCATTCGAGCTTTCGGTAACATATAGGGGGCATTGGTCATGCTTTCAGTTCCTACAACCAAAGCAACCTGGGTTTTCCCCAGCATAATGTTATTACAGGCTATTTCCAGAGCACGCATACCTGAGGCGCAGTTCTGATTAACGTTACAGGCACCGCTTCTGACGGGAAGGCCAAGAGCCATTCCAACCTGACGGGCAGGCAGCGAACCTTGCATATGAGGGAAAACTTCACCCATAACAATTTCATCAATGAGATCCGCCGGGATCCCTGCACGGTCAATGGCGCCCTTACCTGCGGTAATAGCCAACTCAACAGCAGAAATATCTTTTAAACTGCCCATAAATTTACCGATGGCTGTCCGACATGCACTTACGATTACAACATCCTGCAAAATTTACACTCCTCTCTCAATATATATTTATCTTTTGGGGAGGGAGGGAGACACTAATCTTTGTAGCCAGGATATTATAAATTTATTGATCACCCCTTTCCAGATTTGCCTTAAATCATAACATAGTTTGGTAATATACGGAATATTTAAATTTAAGAATAAAATTGAAAAATTTTGATGAAAGGTGCCAGCTGTTGTTCGGATATGCAAAGAACCGCCATAAGACGGTTCTCAGACCGACAAAAAAAGCGAATCCCCTTGTTACATTACAAGTCTGCTCTTTCATCGTACCGTAAGTACGCCTCAATCGCGTGACTTGCTTGTGCCTCGGTCTTCGCTATTTTTGTTCGGTCTTCTAATTATGTAAGCAAATCTATAAGCGGAGTTCTGTATTAAACAGCCATCTATCTTGAATGCCAGTTACCTGACATTTCCAGCGACCTAACCCGGGAACGAAACGGGCCGCTTCATGTTCCTCTATTTGGTCTTGCTCCGGATGGGGTTTACCGAGCCATTTAGTCACCTAAATGCTGGTGAGCTCTTACCTCACCTTTCCACCCTTACCTCAAAAAGAGGCGGTATATCTCTGTGGCACTAGCCTTGGGGTTGCCCCCACTGGACGTTATCCAGCATCCTGCCCTGCGGAGCTCCGACTTTCCTCAGGTAATAAAATACCCGCGGCTGTTTGATTTACTTACTTGCCTATTATAGCTTATCAGGTATACATTGAAAAGAGGCAGATTTATGCAGTCTCACAGCAAAATCATTAAAAATTAAATGTTTTTTTAGCAGGAAATATAATATCGAAAGAGAATAAGTATTAAAAAAGTAAACAGGGAAAAACGGGTGAGGGGTGATTTCCTTGTTTTCGCTCAGGTAAAAGTTTACAATAAAAAGCAGGAAGAAAGAGAGGGGGGTGAACAGGTGTTAGCAGTTTTTGGGTCTGCAGAAGCACAAAGTTTGACTACGAATTTAATTTATATTGGGGCAATACTGCTTGCAATATATATCTTCATTAAGTTTTGTGGTTGGGCTAAAGGTTTTACACTAGCAGGATCAGTCAAAAAGACTATCTTTATCCTGACAGGTGTTGCTCTGGTAGTATGTAACGTTTTATATTCAATGGGCAATGCAGGGGTTAAGGATGGAAACTGGGACGGAGCATTTTTAGCACTTGCAGTAGCGATCATATGGGTATTCGTTTTTGCTTTTGCCTTAATGGCTGAGAGTAAATAAGAATAGGAATTGAAAATTGGGCGGCTTAAAGGCCGCCTTTATTTTTTTAGGTTACAATGCTTATAATTAGATAACCAAGGTATTCAACAACGGCCATCAGAATAGAACTTATACCAGGGCAAAGAGGGGGAGAAAATGCAGGAAATCAGAATTAATTTGATTAGCCCTGATGGACAAAAAACGGTATGCTGGTCTCTGCCCGGCAAAAATCTGCGGGAAGTAATAGCAACCAGTCATCAAGATCCGGGTGGGTCTTGCGGTGGACGAGGTATTTGCGGCAAGTGCAAGATTCGGGTCATGGGAGAAGTAAACCCTTTGACCCAGCAGGAAAGTGAATTTTTATTGCCTGAGGAATCGAAATTGGGGCTCAGACTTGCATGCTTCTGTACCGTACAGGGACCGCTGGATGTTTACCTTGACTATGCTCCCCAGTCTGAAATGAAATCATGGAGAAAAACCAAAAAATTTCAGTTCAAGCCCCTTGTTAAAACAGAAGCCTTTTTTATAAATGGACTGGACAAGTCAGAACCGGTCCCCCTTCTGAAACGGATCGCCAATGCACTCCCCGGATTTAACCTTAGGATCACGCCGCAGAATATCAATGAATTAGTCAAATTAGACAGAGAGGGCAGGCCTGCTATAGAATTAAAGGCCTTGGTGTTTGACCGGCAGACAGTTAAATATGTTGGGCGGGAAAAACGCAGTGCATATGGAATCGCTCTAGATATTGGCACCACCAGTTTGTTTGCTTACTTAGCAGACCTTGAAAACGGAGATATTATCCAAGCCGCATCAGCAACCAACATGCAGAGAGTCTATGGCAGTGATGTCATATCGCGCGTAAGTTATTGCCTTGAAAAAGAAGGCGGGTTGGAAGAGCTGCATATGATCCTCATTAATAATATCAACAGCCTGATCGCTGATTTATTACAAAAAAGTAATCTTGCTGCCAGGGACCTGTTTAAAATAACTGCAGTAGGTAATCCGGTTATGCTGCATCTGCTGCTGGGATTGAGAGTGAAAGGTTTCGCTTCCACTCCGTATTGTGGATTGTTTATTGATGCTATGTATTTAGACGCTTCCATGGCAGGGATCAAAGCCCAAAATGATGCTGCCTTGATCATTTTGCCGCAGGTGGGGGGCTTTGTTGGGGCCGATACTATTGCTTGCTTATTGAATATACCCTCACAGGTAAAAAGATTTTTATTAGTTGACATAGGAACCAACGGAGAAATTGTACTGGCAAACGGCAATAAGCTTTGGGCTGCCTCAGCTGCTGCGGGTCCGGCTTTTGAAGGCGGCAGGATAGGCAGCGGTATGCGAGCCGGGCCAGGTGCAGTTGACAAGGTTTTCTACAGGTATGATGGCAGGATTGGCTTCAATACCATCGGCTCCGATCACACCAAAGGCCTTTGCGGTTCCGGCATTATTGACCTGATAGCTGTTTTGCGCCGTGGAAAATATATCGATGAATTTGGCATCATAAATCCAGCAAGCAGCTTTGATGAAAATGTAAGACTGCAAAGTACCGGCGATGGTGTACAGATGGAAATTACTGATCCCGATTCCGGCGGCAGATTTATAATCACACAACAGGATATTCGCGAAGTACAGCTGGCAAAAGCTGCTATAAGAACGGGGATCGATATTCTGCTGCAGCAGGCAGATATACAAATTAATAATCTGGAAGCTGTTTATCTGGCCGGGGCTTTTGGCAATGTCCTGCAGGCAGAAAGCTGCATAGAGGTTGGCCTTATCCCGCCTGTAAGCCGGGAAAAGATAGTGAGTATTGGCAATGCTGCAGCGGAAGGAGCATTGAAAGCCTTATTGTCTGATTCTGCCCTGACCGAAGCCAATATATGGCAAAACAGGCTCAGTTATGTAGAATTAGCTAACCATGAAAATTTCCAGGATTTGTTTATAAATAACATTAATTTCATTGATGCTGGAGGAAGATCGGCAAACCTTGAACCGGAAAGCCAAATGCCGAGGTTATTTTAAATGGCTTGTCATTAAAATAAGAGAAGAGGGGGATTCACTATGAAATTAGAAGGGAAAGTAGCAATTATAACCGGCGGTGGAACCGGGATCGGTAAAGCAGCGGCTATTTCTCTGGCGGCTGAAGGAGCTAAAGTACTAATCAATGGACGCCGGGCTGAACCCTTGGAAGAAACCACAGCGGAAATAGAAGCTGCAGGAGGTATAGCTCTGGCTTTTCCCGGGGATGTAACGAAAACCGAAGATCTGATCAACATGCGGGAGAAGGTCAAGGAAACGTGGGGCCACCTGGATATCCTGGTTAACAATGCTGGCTCGGGTATTCGCAAACCTTTTATGCAGACTACTCTGGAAGAATTTGATTACATCTACCAGATCGACCTTAGAAGCGTTTTTAACGTCACTCAGGTCATGCTGCCTCTTATGCAGGAAAGCGGCGGAGGGAGCATAGTAAATATTGCTTCGATATTGGGCGTTCTCGGCAGCAAAGATTCCAGTGCCTATTGTGCTATGAAGGGAGGAGTCGTCCAGCTTACCAAGGCTTTAGCAGCTGAACTGGGACCTTCTGTACGGGTCAATTGCATATGCCCGTCTCACATTGTGACGCCTATGATCCAACCGATGATGGACCATTTTGAGTCCACTGGCAAAATTGACAAGCTGAATAAAATATTTCCTATGAAACGGGTAGGATATCCGGAAGATATGACTGGCAGTATTTTGTTCTTTGCCTCGGATGATTCCGCCTGGCTGACGGGTAATATCTTCATGGTGGACGGCGGTCTGTCCTGTTACTGCTAAAACGGATAACGTAACCCAAAAAGTCCTGGCGTATTATTCTTGCGCCAGGACTTTATTAGTTGATTGATTAAATTTGGTCAGGAACCAAAAATTATTTAACGGTTAAATTATTGATGATCAAGCCGGTTATCAGCTTGGGATAAAAATAGGTGGACTTTTGCGGCATTTTATCATGCGCTTCGGCAACATTAACGATCTCTTCCACGCGGGTAGGATTAATAAAAAAGCCCACTTGATAATGCCTGGTATCAATTTGGTCTTTCACCCATTTTTCACTGCGGCTGTAAGCCAGGTTTTCCTGATTACGTCGTTCTGCTTCTCCAATCCCCAATATTTGATCAAGGATTAAATTATCTAAAATCGCTACGTCGAGACTCTTCCATGCAGCAGAATTCTTAACCGGCAGCAAACGGAAAGCTTTTTCTTCATCTTTTAACGTTAATAAAGAATAATTTTTCCCATTATACATAACGAAAGCATGATCCTTTTGACCACGTTCCGCCAGTATATGCATAATAAAAGTCAAATCACTATCTGCAGGATATTGTTCTATTTCAAAAAGGGAAGTCAATCTCTCCATCAAACTGGTGAAATCAAAATGTTCAAGATGACCTACAACGCGATGAGTTGGCAGAACCACCAATCCTTCATCATATAAATTAACCAGGGTAGTCATGACATAGTTATAATCATTTATTCCTTGTTCAGCCATTTCATTGGCAAATTCCAAAGCAGTTTCATAACGATGATGGCCATCGGCTATATACAGTGTCTTGGTGGACATAATATCAACAATCGGATCAATTACAGCCGTGTTGTCTATGACCCAGATCCGGTGTATTTCATCAGCCTCATCTATGATCTCGATGTCAGGCTTCCGCTCCTGAGCCTCATTTAAAAGCAGATTATCGATCAGCTTTTGCTCATCAGCATATAAAGCAAAAATAGAACTGAAATTACATTTCGTAGCATGCATCAATTGTAAGCGGTCGGCTTTCGGTTTGGATAAAGTTTCTTCATGGGGCAAAATGTTGCCTTTTTCATAAGGTTCCACCTGGACACCTGCTACGAAACCGTTGCGGATTTTTTTTATCCCGTGGACCATAAATTCCTGTTGGTACAAATAAAGGCCTGGCTTAACCTCGCTTTGCAGAGTCCCGTCTTCCATCCACTTGGCAAGATACTGTGCAGCTCTGGTATAACGGTTGTTGTCTGCAGAATCCTGAGGAAAGGTAAGGCCCAGTTCCAGACGGATGATATTTGCAGGATGGTTGGCGTAATATCTGGTTTGAGCAGCCTCATCGATGATATCATAAGGAGGAGTTACAACATCAGCCAAATCAGATATTTTACCTGAATTATAACGCAAACCTTTGAATGGTATTATTCTTGTCATTAAAATCAACCCCTTATAGTACATATTAATGCCTAAAATTTTAGTATAATCCATCACTTAATGCAATTCGTTTTGGGTATAAATCATTGCGTTATCATTTTAAAAATGATAAATTGATTATCGGATGATTTACAAAGGAGTAATAATTTGTTAAACGATTATCACATTCATGCCCTTGCACATGGGGAGTACAGCTACGAATATGAATGGCTTCGTTTATTTATAGAAAAAGCCCGGCAGCAACATTTAAATAGTATAGGTTTTAGCGAACATGATGAATTTAGACACTTAATAAATTTTTCTTTGGTGCACCAGCTTCAGGAAGAGGTCCCCGAGATCGGAATAAAAATCGGCTTGGAAGTTGATTATATTCCTGGTAGGGAAAATGAGATCGGGCTCATAAAAGACGAGTATGATTGGGACTATTTGATCGGCTCGGTTCATTTTATAAAAGGGTGGGCTTTTGATCATCCGGATCACAAAGATAGGTTTAACAACAATGATATCGATGAAATCTACTATAATTATTTTGAGTTGGTCAGACAAGCGGTAGAAGCAAACTGTTTTGATATAATTGGGCACCTGGATCTGGTTAAAATCTGGGGGCATAAACCCAGAGAAAAGACACTTCTCCATTATGCAAATCCGGTTCTGGAAGTTATAAAGGATGCTAATACTGCTGTAGAAATCAATACCAGCGGGCTCAGAAAACCAGTTGGACAGATGTACCCGGCCATAGAAATTATTCAAAAAATGAAGGCTATGAATATTCCAATCTTATTTGGCTCTGATGCCCATCATCCAGATCAGATCGGAATGAATTTTGACCAGGCGGTGCTAATAGCGCAACAAGCAGGATACAATGACTTCGTATACTTCTCTCACCGCAAAACAAAAAAAGCTCAAATTGAGTTTTAAAAAGGCAGGGGAGACAGAGTGGGCAGCATTGCATGGCTTGTAATAGCTTTGGGCATCATTTTGGCAGGAGCCGAGTTTTTTGTAAATGGTGTTGAATGGCTTGGCAAAAGGCTGGACTTATCTGAAGGAGCAGTTGGCAGTGTGCTGGCAGCGGTAGGTACTGCTTTGCCTGAAACCATCATTCCTATCATTGCGATCGTTATCAGTCATGGTCAGGAAGGTAATGATATTGGGATCGGTGCGATTTTAGGAGCGCCGCTTATGTTAGCAACACTAGCTATGTTTGTATCAGGGGTTGCGGTTATATTATTCAGAAACCGCCGGGACCATGGTTCAAATGTATTGGCAGACTATACCACCATGTCCAGAGACTTAGGTTTTTTTATTGTCGTTTATACCACTGCAGTATTTGCCGGACTGATACCGGTTCAGTTCAGATGGGTACAAATCTTCATCGCAGCCTGTTTGGTGTTTTCGTATTGCTGGTATATTTATATGACCTTCAGTGAAGAGAGAAATGTATCAGCTGACCACGACCTGCCTCCCTGTTACTTCGACAAAAAAAAGGCCAGTTTACCTATGATTAGCTTGCAAGTAGCTTTTGCTTTAATACTCATTGTTTTTGGAGCTGCTCTGTTCGTAGACTCTGTAAAATCAGTCGCAGCGACATATAGTGTTCCAGTATTTGTTCTGGCCATTATTATTACTCCTATCGCAACAGAATTACCTGAGAAATTCAACAGCGTAATTTGGATATCACGCGAAAAAGATACACTGGCATTAGGCAACATTACTGGAGCAATGGTTTTTCAAAGCTCCCTTATCCCGGCAATCGGGATATTGCTTACCGATTGGCAATTAACCTCTAGTGCATTGATTTCTGCATTGCTGGCCTTGCTTTCAGCCGGTTTGATCTTTTTTGAATTAAAAACTAAAAAACACATCAGAGCTTTATACCTATTGACGGGAGGATTATTCTATGCGATTTTCCTCGTAGCAGTTTTTGCAGGATTGATAAGATAATTGATCTTACCTGAACAATAAAAAGCAAAAGACCGGCTAAAACCGGTCTTATTATTTTTAAGTGTATTTTTCTGATTAACTGGCTTTGGTTACTGAAACAGGACGCAAAGATTTTTTCTTCTGGTACTGTTTATAGGCATAGTCCCATTTGACCTCTTCCTCTGCCCGTTTATCCACTAAGAAAAGGTGTAATTGTTTGTGCCTTTCCCGGGCATGTTTTTCGACAATCACCAGGGCTACATATAAACAAGCGAACAGTCCACATTTAGCAATAAGATAAACTGCACTGTATAGTAAAAAAGCTTGCTGCATATCAGTCATTTTCTTACCCCCTCTCTATTTATTAGGCAAATTTAAAATTCTTCCAAATACACCTTTTGGAAAACATAAAGAATGCTTATTGTGCCAGATGCCAGTGTTAAAATCAGTGCTGCTGCCGCTAATAACCATATCATATAGTTTCCCTCCCTTATTCACACATATTGTTAAGGTAATAATATGTGATGTTATTAAGATAGTAACATCACAAAAATATTCAGACAAATCTGAAAACAAATGAATGAGAGAGGAAGATGAAGAAATGATAGAATATTCCGCCTAAATTCTATTAAATGGGCAAAAAAAAATAATCTGGATGAAATCATCCAGATTATTTAAATATATTGCAGCTTAATTATTCAGATTCCTCTTCGTCCTCAACTACTAATTGGCCACCTTTTCCTTCGAACTGAGTTTTCCAATCGTGTAGGTATTCTTCAATTAGTTTTCTTACTAATCTTGATTTCGTTGTAGCCTGATCTGCACAGGCAAATCGAAGCGCTCGATCTACATCTTCAGGAACTACAACTGAAATGTACTTCATGTTAGAATCCTCCCTTCAAATAGATTTTCCGTACATTATCTTGTATATATTGTAGTATTTCCTGGCTGACTATACAATTAGCTTGTTACATTTTGCACGAAACCTTGTATGCTTAGCATTTTGAGTGGTTTAATGAGTCAGACTTTGTAATAGTTATCACAATAACGAATTGAAAATAAGTTGGCAGCAAGTTGCTTATATCATAAAATAGGCGTTTTGTACGTTATAATTATTGCAAAACAACAAAATGGCATTAGGTAACATTACTGATAGTTAATTAAATGCCGAAAAATCTGCAAATTAATCATTAAAAGGTTCAAGACAAGCGGTAAATAACATGTTAATTAATTAATAAAATCACAAAATATGAGAACGAGAAATCAAATCTTCAGCTCGATCTGTATATGGTGTATTGAAGCTTAATGTCCATTCTTGACTAGATCAACAATTACTGCTAGGTTATGATATATTGAAAAGCATGCAGAGGAGAAAATATGGATACGCAAAATACTTTCGATATTGCAAATCAATTAGCCAAGGCTTTAAAGGAAAGTCAGGCTTATCTCGCTTATATAAAAGCACAAAAATCAATTGAGGAACAACCGGAATTAAAAGAGAAAATTCGCGTTTTCCGAGAAAAACAAACCAATATAAATCACAGGCATTTTGTTGGAGAGGTCATACAGCCTGAGCTGATTAAAGAAATAAGTCTGGAATTTGCTCAGTTAAACACGAATAAAACAGCAGCAGATTTTTTCGAGGCTGAGGCGGATTTTATCAGGATGTTCAATGAAGTTCAGGAAATTATTCAAAAGGAAGTTAAGGCAGGATTTATTGATAAATAATTTAAAGAGGGGTGTAAAGGTGAAGAAGTTATCAGTTTGTTTGTTAAGTATCGTTTTATTATTGGCTTTGATCATTACTGGATGTGGCAAAGAAGTTGATAAAGTTGGCGAAGTAAATGGAGAGCCTATAACCAAAGCTGAGTATGAATCTCATTTGAGTTTCTTAAAATATTATTATGAAATTCAATCAGGAACAAAATTGGATGAAAATAACGATCAGGCTGTGATCGATAATTTAAAAACACAGACCTTTGATGATTTAGTCCTGAAAAAAATATTATCCCAGCAAGCTGAGAAAGATAATATTAAAATAACGGAAAAAGAAATTGATGAAGAAATTGCCAAAGCCAAGGCCGCCAATGGGGAAGAAAGTTATAAAAAACTCCTCGAGGATATGGGTATGAATGAGGACCAATTGAGAGAACAGATCAAAACGGAGAAAATTTATTCGGCCTTGGAGAAAAAGGTGACCGCGGATGTAGCTGTCAGTAAGGAAGAGGTAGAAAAATATTACCAAGAGAATAAAGATTTATTTGTTGATAAAGGCGGCATGCAAATCTCCCACATTTTAGTGGATACGGAGGAGAAAGCCAAGGAGATATTAGCGAAAATAGAGCAAGGAGATGACTTTGCCAATCTGGCCAAGGAGTTTTCAACCTGCCCCAGCAGTGCACAGGGAGGGGAATTAGGTTTGATCAATGAAGACAGTGAGTTTGTAACTGAATTTAAAGAAGCGGCGTTAAAACTTAAGCCGGGGGAAATTACCAAAGAACCGGTCAAAAGCGAATTTGGTTATCATATAATAAAAGCCGGCACTATTATGGAAGCAAGAACCATACCTTTCGCTGAAACGGAGAAGGAATTAAATACACAATTATTGGAGAATAAAAAAGCAGAAGCTTTCTACAATTATTTACAAGAACTGCATAAAAAAGCCGAAATCGTTGATCTGCGTGAGGATAAACGGAATTCCGATCAGGATAACGAAACAAAATAAGTTAATAATACATTAATAAAAAACTGACTTAAATCTGCAGTATTAATTGCACCCACAAATAAAGCTATTTTCTGTTATAAAAAGAAAACAATATTATCGACTATGGAAAAATAAAGGATAATAATATAAATATGTCGAAAAAAAAGCAGAAATTAATTGAAATTAGGAGGGTTTAGATTTTGAAGAAGTTCAAGAAATTTGGCATTCTATTACTGGTAGTTATGTTTGCAGTCACCATGGTAGTAGGATGCGGCGGGCAGAAAGCTGCCAATGACACAGACAAACAAACAGCGGAAAAATTTAAGGTCGGGTTTATTTATATCGGTACTCCTGGTGATGCGGGCTGGACATTCGCTCATGATCAGGGCAGAAAATATCTGGAAGACCAAATACCTGAAGTTGAAACCGTTGCATTAGAAGCCGTTCCCGAGGGAGCTGATTCAGAAAGAAGCATTGAACAGTTAGCTCAGGAAGGTTGTAAAGTAATCATTGCTAATAGTTTTGGCTATGGTGATGCAATGTTGGAAGTGGCCAAAAAGTATCCCGATATTCAGTTTTTACATTGTTCGGGACTCGAAACAGCTGAAAATGTATCTACCTTTTTTGGCCGGATTTATCAGGCTCGTTATTTAAGTGGTATGGTCGCAGGGGCGATGACTAAAAATAATAATATCGGTTATGCTGCGGCTTTCCCGATACCGGAAGTCATTCGCGGCATCAACGCTTTTACTCTAGGTGCACAATCAGTTAACCCTGATGCTACCGTTAAAGTCGTTTGGTCTAACACCTGGGTGGATCCTACCCTGGAAAAACAAGCTGCTCAAAGTTTGATCAATGCTGGCTGTGATGTTTTAGCACAGCATGCCGATACTCCAGCTGTACAGCAGGCAGCTGAAGAAGCGGGAATTTATTCAATCGGTTATAACAGTGATATGCACAGTTTTGCACCGAATGCCAATCTCACAAGTCCGGTATGGAATTGGGGACCGTATTATGTAAGGGCTATTAAGGGCGCAATGGACGGCACTTGGAAGAGTGAAGCCTATTGGGGCGGCTTGGAAGATGGAATCGTCGACCTTGCACCAATCTCAGACAAAGTTCCTGCGGATATTGTGGCTAAAGTGGAAGCGAAAAAACAAGAAATGAAGGCTAAAACATGGGATGTCTTTACTGGACCGATTTATGATCAGGATGGGACTTTAAGGGTTCAGGAAGGTCAGCAAATGACTGATGAAGAGAAGTTGAGTTTCGATTGGTTCGTTAAGGGTGTAGAAGGAAGTCCAAAATCTTAATACTTGGTATCAGTGAACAGAAGGCGGCTTAAACGCCGCCTTTTATATTGGAGGAACGATTATGAAAAGGTTGCCTGTTATTGAAATGGATGGGATAACCAAATCATTTCCCGGTGTCGTTGCCAATAAAAATATCCGTTTCCGGGTTTATCCAGGAGAAATTCATGCACTGTTGGGTGAAAACGGGGCTGGAAAATCAACTTTGATGAGTATATTGGCAGGGCTCTATCGGCCTGATTCAGGCTTTATAAAGGTGAAAGGGGAAAAACTTGAATTCAGTTCACCCCGCAAAGCTTTATCTGCCGGGATTGGAATGATCTATCAGCATTTCCGTCTGGTCAATAATTTTACTGTAGCAGAAAATATAATCCTTGGTGCAGGCAAGTCCCTAAAGATGAACAACAAGCAGATAGAAAAAGAAACCTTGGAATTTGCCAACCATTTTGGTTTTGATATCAATCCTTCAGCCCGTGTTTACCAGTTATCACTCGGAGAACAGCAAAAAGTGGAGATCATTAAAATGCTGTACCGGGGTTGTGATATTTTGATCATGGATGAACCGACCACTGTCCTTACGCCCCATGAAGTGAATGACCTTTTTAATACCCTCAGGTTTATGGCAAGTCAAGGTAAAGCAGTAGTGTTGATCACGCATAAGCTGCATGAAGTTATGGAAGTTGCTGATTATGTTACCGTTTTAAGACGCGGAGAAGTAGTCGGCAGTAAACCAATCGCAGAGGTTGACGAAACAGTGCTGGCCAAAATGATGGTGGCTAAAGAAGTTATATTTAACGAGACCAGCCATCCGCTTATGACGGGAGATTCCATTCTGGAATTGAGTAATGCCAGTATTTTTGGTGACCAGGGCCATTTTGCCGTACAAGATCTTAATCTGAATATTAAAAGCGGTGAAATTGTTGCTATTGCAGGAGTGGCAGGCAACGGTCAGAGAGAATTAATTGAAGCGATTGCGGGATTGAGAAAATTGCATACCGGATCAATAAGTATGGACGGACAAGTGATCAATGATTTAAATATCCGGCAAAGGTTGGATCTGGGGATTAATGTTGTGCCTGAAGATAGAATGGGTATGGGGCTTGTTCCCAATCTCGATTTGCTGGATAATATTATTTTAAGAACCTATTATCTTGAAAAATATTCGGATGGGATGTTTATCGATTATAAATCCGTTCGCAAGCTTGCGGAAAAGCTGGTAGAGGATTATAACATTTATCTTTCTGATCTTAACCATCCGATCAATTATATGTCTGGCGGTAATTTGCAGAAATTGTTGATCGCCAGAGAACTCAGCCAAAAACCGCGGGTATTGGTGGCGGCTTATCCTTCCCGGGGACTTGACATTGCAGCAGCAGAATCCGTCTATAATATTCTGCTGCAGGAAAGAGATAAAGGAACCGGCATTCTTCTCATCCTGGAAGATTTAGAAGATATTTTCCGCTATGCTGACCGTGTAGCTGTGATGTATGCGGGCGGGATCCAAAAGATATTAAATGCAGGCGAAACCAATATCAATGAAATCGGAGCATTGATGCTGGGGGTAGAATATGTGAGGAAAACATCATGATCAAGGCAAAAATGATAAAGCGCCAGCATGAGTCTTTGCTGGTAGATATAGGGGTCCCGATATTTTCGATTCTGCTGGCTTTTATAGTAAGCGGATTGTTTCTTTATTTTTCCGGTTATGATCCGGGTGAAACCTTTTTACGTATGTTTAAAGGAGCGTTTGGCAGCAGTTATGCTGTTTCCGAAACCATTGTAAAAGCGATCCCTTTAATGCTGGCCGGATTGGCTGTATCCTTGGCTTTTCGCATGAAGTTATGGAATATAGGAGCCGAAGGGCAATTATATATGGGGGCTTTTGCGGCCTCCTGGGTGGCGCTTTCCTTTGGAGATATTAGCTCATGGGTACTGTTGCCCTTAATGTTTTTGGCAGGTTTTATCGGAGGCGCAGTTTGGGGATTTATACCCGGGGCCTTACGCGGATACTGGCAGGTCAATGAAACCATTACTACTTTGATGTTGAACTATATAGCAATCTCATGGGTCAGTTACCTGGTTTTCGGACCGTGGAAAGATCCAGCCAGCAAAGGTTTCCCATTGACTCCGCGTTTTTCACTCAGCGGATACCTGCCATCTTTCGGGGATAGCCGGGTACATATGGGCTTACTCGTAGCTGTCGTCATAGCACTTTTGTTTTATTTGGTGTTGAGATACAGCCGCTGGGGTTATGAAATAAAAGTGATCGGAGAGAGTCAAAACGCGGCGCGTTATGCCGGTATGAACGTGGCCAGAAATATGGTATTGGTTATGCTCATCAGCGGAGGAATAGCGGGGATAACAGGTATGATCGAAGTATCTGGCATAACCCATCGGCTGCAGCAGGATATTTCACCGGGTTATGGCTTTACTGCAGTGATCGTGGCATGGCTGGCCAGATTGCATCCTTTCAGTATAATTCTGGTGGCTTTCCTGTTTGGAGCTTTGCTGGTAGGTGGCTTTGGGATACAGACTTTGGGTATTCCTTATTCAATTGTACTCATGTTGGAGGGAAGTATTCTCTTTTTCCTGTTAGCGGGGGAATTTTTACGCCGATATAGAATCATTTTGGTCCGTAAGGAGGGGCAATGATGGATAACGTAATAGCAGCACTTCTTACAGCAGCCATTGTAGCTGGAACTCCGATACTATTTGCAGCACTTGGGGAACTTCTGACTGAGAAGTCGGGAATACTCAACCTTGGTGTAGAAGGAATGATGTTGGTGGGAGCAGTAGTAGGCTTTATTTTTACTATTAAAACCGGTAATCACTGGTATGGATTTTCGGCGGCTATGATCAGCGGAGGGCTGACAGCCCTTATCCATGCCTTTATTTCTGTAACCCTCAAGGGCAATCAGGTGGTTTGCGGCCTGGCTTTAACGATTTTTGGAACCGGAACCAGTGGTTTCCTTGGAAAGGCTTATCAGGGACTGCCAACGGCTGATCCGGTCAGTAAAATAGCTGTTCCATACCTAAGTGATATTCCTGTAATAGGTAAGATCTTTTTCAATCATGATCCGCTGGTGTATATCGCCTTTATACTGGCAATTATCTTCTGGCTGATCATTTACAGGACCAAATGGGGATTGAGTATAAGGGCAGTCGGAGAAAATCCTGCCGCAGCTGATGCAGTGGGTATCAGTGTTTCCAGAGTACGCTACTTTTGTACGATTGTCGGAGGTATGATGGCTGGTCTGGGAGGGGCTTATTTATCACTGGTTTATGCACCTTCCTGGCAGGAAAATATGACCGCCGGGCGAGGATGGATAGCAGTTGCTTTGGTCATATTTGCACTCTGGAATCCGATATGGGCGATAGCAGGTTCATACTTGTTTGGCGCGGTGGAGGCAATGACCTTTGGCTTACAAATTGCCGGTATAAAAATGTCTGCTTTTTTCCTGCAAATGCTGCCATATTTATTTACGGTGATCGTATTAGTTGTCGTGACCATAAAAATGCGGCAGGATGCTGGTGCGCCGAATGCATTAAGCGTGGCATATGATCGTGAGGAACGATGAGTTTAGGCAGAATTAAAATAAACCAACCGGTTAAATTATACTTATAAGTATAATTTGGCCGGCACGATCTTCTGACAGGAGGAAGTGGATGTTAGATAAAAATGTCTTAAACCAGGTTTTAGACGAAGCTCTGAAAAGCGGGGGAGACTTTGCGGAAATTTATGTTGAAGAAAAAAATATCAGCAATATATATTATGATGACGATAAAATCGAAAGTATAAACAGTGGAAGAGAAAAAGGTGCAGGGATCAGGGTCATCAAACAGGGAAACACTGCTTATGTTTATACAAACGATCTATCCACCAAAAGCTTATTAAAAGCTGCTGAAACGGCAAGTCGTGCTACCGGCCCCAATATGATAAACCGGCCTACTATAGCCCTGAATTGTAAAAACATTTACAGCCAACTACGCTTTCAACCTGAGCAATTATCATTTGCAGATAAAATCCAACATATTATATCAGCCAATAACATAGCCCGCAATTTCAGCAAAGAGATTCGTCAGGTCACGATAACATTGGGAGAAGCCCGCAAAACAGTACAAATTGCCAACAGTGAAGGTGAATTGATCGAAGATGAAAGATCGCGGGTAAGAATGAACGTGAGTACAGTTGCGGCGCAAGGGAATATTGTTCAGACTGGTTATGAGTCAGCCGGGGAAATTGGTGGCTGGGAGTTACTTAATAAGGTTTCTCTTGATGATATGGCGCTTAGAGCTGCCGATCTGGCTGTAAGTATGCTCTCTGCTCAACCGGCACCGGCCGGGAAAATGCCGGTTGTTATGTCATCAACAGCAGGAGGAACGTTGGTGCACGAAGCTTGCGGGCATGGACTGGAGGCTGATTTGGTTCAAAAAGGCCTATCCGTATATAAAGATAACCGGGGTAAGAAAGTGGCAGCATCCGGAGTAAATATAATAGATGATGCTACCATTGAAGGCAAATATGGATCCTATCAATTTGATGATGAAGGGACCCCAGCCCAGCGAACGGTTTTAATTGAAAATGGTAAATTGTATGGTTACATGTATGACCGCTTAACAGCTCAAAAAGATGGTACACAATCCACCGGTAACGGCCGGAGGGAATCATATCAGCACAAACCCATACCACGCATGTCCAATACCATGATCGGACCTGGTTCTGAAGAACCGGAACTGATCATCAAATCAACTCCCCGTGGACTCTTGGTCAAGAAGATGGGAGGCGGGCAGGTCAATACCACCAACGGTGATTTTGTTTTTGAGGTCCAGGAAGCCTATCTGATTGAAAATGGTGAAATCAAGTCTCCGGTCAGGGGAGCAATTTTGACGGGGAACGGACCAGAAGTATTGAAAAATATTGACAGCATCGGGAAGGATTTGGGATTTGGCATCGGCACCTGCGGGAAAGACGGACAAGGTGTGGCAGTTGGTGATGCGCAGCCTACCATACGTATCAAACAACTCACCATTGGCGGGACAAAAATGGCAGATGGTCCCCAGATTAAACGAATCAGGCGGAAATAGGAGGAGCTATGAACGAGGACTACTTAAAAGAGGCCGGTATTATAGCTTTGGAAGCTGGTCTTCGCAGAGGGGTCGAGACGGAAGTCTATCTCACGCTCAGTCGTCAGCTTAGCATTGAAGTGGCGGATCATTTGGTGGAAACTTTGAAAGAATCAGAAGAAACAGGCCTGGGCATAAGGTTGATACAGGGCGATAAATTAGGATTCGCTTACACCAGCGATTTATCCGCGCGCGCAATCCTGGAAGCGGTTGATGATGCATACCATATTACCGCTTATACATCTTCCGATCGATATAATAAACTGCCATCAGGGAAATATGAATATCAGACTATGCAGCTTTATGATGAAGAGATAAACTCAGCTTCAGTTGAAACAAAAATAACAATAGCCCAACAGGTGGAGGAAGCTGCCCGGCAAACCGATGGACGTATATCTATTATTGAAAGAGCTGGCTATGAAGACGCAGAATATATTACTTTGATAATGAATTCCAATGGACTTTATGCCAGCGCCAAGGGGAACTTCAGCGGGATATATATTTATTTGGCTGCTGAAGAAAAGGGGGATGCTCAGACAGGTTTTGCCATGTGTATGAGCAAATGGTTTAAGGATCTGCAGCCTAAGAAAGTTGGCAGGGAAGCAGCTGCCAATGCGATCCGCAGCCTCCATGCCCGAAATATTTCTTCAGCAATCCTTCCCTGCTTAATGGAACCTTACGTAGTTACCCAATTTCTGACGATCTTATCCCGTATGGTCAATGCGGAAACCGTTCATAAAGGGAAGTCGCTGCTGGCAGGGAAAATAGGGCAGAAGATTGCTTCAACAGGCTTTAATTTAGTTGACGATGCAACCAGGGTCGATGGAACGGCCTGCTTTCCTTTTGATGATGAAGGAGTTCCCACCCGCTGTAACCAAATTATCAGCGAAGGGACCTTAAATCAATATTTGTATGATACTTATTCTGCTGCGAAGGACGGTGTAATTTCCACTGGTAATGCAAGACGGGCGTCGTTTCGCTCTTTGCCGGGCATTGGCAGTTCTAATTTTATGGTCTTGCCTGCTAATAATAGTACTGAAGCTCTGTTGGCTGGCATTGGCAAAGGACTATATATTACAGAAGTAATGGGCATGCATACTGCGAATCCCATTTCCGGAGATTTTTCCGTAGGGGCAGCAGGTATAATGATAGAAAATGGCTGTCTGACATTCCCGGTACGCGGAATAACAATTGCCGGGAACATTGTTGATTTGCTGCAGAATATTGATGCGGTGGGCAGCGATATGCGGTTTTATGGCAACAAAGCAGCGCCTACTATTCGTTTGCAAAATATAAGCATAAGCGGCTGATAACAAAAGGAGGCGGAGAAGCATGCACAAAATTTTAGTGATCAATGGTCCTAATCTTAATCTATTAGGAATAAGAGAACCTAACTTATATGGAACTCAATCACTTGATGAAATTAATGCTGGTTTATGCGAGATAGCAGCTGAAAACGGAGTTGAATTAGAGTTTTTCCAATCCAATTCCGAAGGTGCAATGATTGACAGAATCCATTCCGCCTATGGTGAAGCCAGTTTTATCATCATTAATGCGGGTGCTTTGACACATAGCAGCATTGCTGTTCACGATGCGCTCAAAGCGGTGAATATACCAGTGATAGAAGTACATATGACCAATATATACGCCCGGGAAGACTTCCGCCGTCAGTCATTTATCTCACCGGCAGCAATAGGCGGCATATTTGGGCTGGGTCCGGCAGTATATAAAATGGCTTTGCAAGCAGCAATAAATATGTTAAATAATATAAAGTAAATCTTTATCAGTATTATTTCATTTGAGGTGTTCCATATTAACGATAGAATTGAAAAGATAAGGGATCATTTGCAGCGTCAGAAGATTGATGCTTTCTTGGTAAGCAAACCGGAAAACATAAGATATTTATCTGGTTTCACCGGCGGATATGATGCCCGGCTTTTTATTACGGCACAAAGGGAATACATTATCAGCGATTCCCGCTACCGCGAACAGGCTGAACGCCAATGTCCCGACTGGGAATTGATCGAAGAAAAAAACTTCGATGGCAGCAAGTTTAACTTACTGGCAGCCAGTTTTGATAATATGGCTTTTGAAAGCCAGGTTGTAAGTTATGATACTTTTTCCTGGCTAAAGAAAAATATAAAACCGGAATTGATTCCCTTGAAGGGAATCGTGGAGAACGCCAGAATTATTAAAGACGAGACTGAACTGCAGATGATCAGACAAGCAGCTGCAATTGGAGATGCGGTATTCGCTGAAATGTTAATCCACATCAGGCTGGGCATGAGCGAAAAGGAAATTGCCGGTCAAATCGATCATTTGCTGCGGCAAAAAGGTTGCGAAAAGGAAGCGTTCACGACCATTGCGGTTGCGGGAGAAAATGCCGCTCTGCCTCATGGCAGCCCTGGGGCAAAAGTTATTGCAGCAGGTGAAATGATAACCATGGATTACGGTGGTTTCTTCCAGGGATATCTGGCTGATATGACCAGGACCATTGCGATAGGAGAAATGGATTCTTCCTATTACGATAAGTATATGGCGGTTTTGGAAGCTCAAAAATTAGGGGTTTCCATGATCAAAGCCGGTATAGGATGTAAAGACGTGGATCAGTCAGTAAGAACCCGATTACAATTGTATGGTCTGGACGAATATTTTCTTCACAGTACGGGTCATGGGGTCGGTCTGGAAGTTCATGAAATGCCAGCTGTTTCAGCAAGCAGTGAGACAATTTTACAACCGGGCATGGTAATAACCATCGAACCTGGTATTTACATAAAGGGTTGGGGAGGAATTCGTATAGAAGATACAGTAATAGTAAAACAAGACAGCTGCGAAGTTGTGACCAATGCCAATAGAAATCTTATACTGATTTAATGGAGGGATGAGATGATTTCCGTAAATGATTTTAAAACGGGTGTAACCATCGAAATGGAAGGACAGGCTTACCAGGTAGTTGATTTCCAGCACGTAAAACCAGGTAAAGGAGCAGCCTTTGTAAGAGCCAAACTCAAAAATGTAAAAACCGGATCAGTCGTAGAAAAGACGTTTCGAGCCGGGGAAAAAGTAGCCCGCGCTCATCTGGATAAAAGAGAAATGCAATTTTTATATAAGGACACCGATGGTTATAATTTTATGGATAACGAGAGTTATGACCAGATCAGTATCAGTCAGGAAAGCTTAGGGGACGGGTCAAAATGGCTGCTGGAAAACATGGTCATTGAGGTATTGCTGTTCCAGGAAAATATAATTGGAATTGAACTGCCTAATTTTGTTGAATTGGCAGTTGTTGAAACGGAACCGGGTGTTAAAGGCGATACCGCAACCGGTGCCACGAAACTTGCCAAACTGGAAACGGGAGCTTCCGTTCAGGTTCCTCTGTTTATCAATGAGGGAGATCGTTTGAGAATAGATACACGCACAGGCCAATATATGGAAAGAGCCTGATCCCAATAAAAGCATTAAAATCAACCGGACACAAGTTTAAAATTCTCCTTTTTAGAAATAATAATCATAATCGATTAGCATCTAAAAGGAGGATTTTTTATGTCATTTGATATATCTGAAAAAATAAGCTATCTCCAGGGCTTAAGTGAAGGACTGAATATTAGTGATGCCAGTCCACAGGGGAAAATAGTCTCGGGCATATTAGCTGTTCTGGATGAAATAGCCGAAGCCATGATAAATATACAGTGTGAGTTTGAAGACTTCAAGGAATATGTTGAGAGCATTGATGATGATTTATTCGACTTGGAAGAGAATTTCTTAAGTGATGAAGAATTTATTGAGACACAATGTCAAAATTGCGGTGAAGAAATCTATTTTGAATCACGACTGTTAGATGACGAGGAAGATGAGCGGCTGGAGATCATATGCCCGAACTGTAATGAAGTGATCTTTATCAATGACGGGTCTTTTGATCAGGAATTTTCCTATTTTCCTAATGAAATGGAAAACAGCCAGCCACACGAACAAGCGTAAGGAAATACCGGGCGTAACATTAACTTAGCAGGGAATCACAGCAGGGATGGTTCCCTGCTTTTTTCTGCCCGTCTATTTCGCTTTATTAATCTTGTTCATCATGAGTTATATGGAATATTTTGCACTTCACTCCAATATATAAATAAAGCAAGGGGGTGTGCGAATGACAGGTGATAAAGATATGATCAGCAAGCAAATACTTCCTTATTTATCGCCGCCTCTGCAGCATATTATTCTGCAATTGAATGACCGTTTTTTCGCATCGCTTGAGGAAATACGACTACGCTCAGGACAACCGCTGATTATGAAGATCGGAGATAAAGACACTGCTGTCAATCTCAAAGGAGAGTTGGCAAAGGGTTTTGACAATGCTTATGTGGTAACCAGTGAAGATATCTATCGTACCATTGCTTCTATAAGTGACAATTCGCTATATGCTTTTGAAGAAGAAATACGAAGGGGATTTATAACCGTTCAAGGCGGGCATCGGGCAGGGTTAGCTGGACAGGTCATTGTGGAAGATAATCAAGTCAGGACCATCAAAGATTTTTCCGGTATTTGCCTGCGTATTGCCAGGGAAGTTAAAAACTGTGCTGAGCCGGTTTTAAGGAATGTGGTTCCTGACAGCAGTCAGATCCTGAATACGCTGATCATTTCTCCCCCCCGCTGCGGGAAAACTACTTTTTTACGTGATATCACCCGGGGCATTTCCCACGGTGGGCAACGTAATGTGGTGGTGGTCGATGAGCGCTCTGAAATCGCAGGCTGTTATCGCGGGATTCCCCAGCTGGACGTGGGGACGCGCACAGATGTATTGGATGCCTGCCCCAAAGCATTAGGGATGATCATGGCTGTACGTTCCCTATCTCCCCAGGCGATCATAACAGATGAAATAGGACGGATGGAAGATGCTGAAGCTATTCTGGAATGTATCAATGCCGGCGTGGCAGTTATCAGTTCAGTTCATGCCGGCAATATGCGGGAACTAAGCCGACGGCCGGTCATGAAATCCTTGCTGGAACAAAAAATATTTCAACTGGGGATCGTATTATCCCGGCGCAAAGGACCAGGTACCGTGGAAGAACTCATAAGGTGGGATTGACATGGAGATAAAGACCCTGGGTATTTGTCTGATTATTGCCGGTTTTGGTATGTGGGGCCTGTTAGGAGCCCGGAGGATAGATAAACGTGTGTGTCAATTGAAAAGTCTGCGTATGGCATTAGGATTTCTGGAAAAGGAAATTACTTATATGCAGACCCCGTTATCTCTGGCAATGAGCCGTACTGGGCAGTTTTGTGAAAATGAAGTATCAGGATTGTTTAAAGAAAGTGCAAGAAATTTAGAGAAAAAATCAGGAATTACCGGGCATGAAGCGTGGCAAAGCGGCTTGAAAAAACTTGAGTATGAATCGGAATTAAAAGCGATCGACCTGGAGTTATTAAAATCATTGGGACCACAATTGGGCGTTTCAGATCGTTTTGAGCAGCAAAAGTATTTTATCCTGATTCAGGAGGAATTGAAGCTGCTGGAAGAAACAGCGCTTGTGGAGGCTGAATCGGGACGAAAAATATGGTCATATGGCGGTTTTATTCTGGGTGCAGTCATTGTTATCCTGCTTTTATAAATCAGCAATCAAGTTACATGTGAGGGGGGCCAAGCTGATGATGAATATTGATATTATCTTTCGCATTGCCGGTATCGGAATATTAATTTCCATTCTATCCATTGTTCTCAAACAGGCTAAAAAAGAAGAGCAGGCTGAAATGCTTACTTTGGCAGGCGTGATCGTAGTACTCATTATTGTGGTACAGCTGATGAGTCAGCTTTTCACGGTAGTGCGCTCAGTATTCAATCTGTAATCGACTATCTTCATCTTTGGGGTTAATCAGGAGGAAAGATCGTTTTGGAAATAGCTCAAATAGTTGGATTAGCCCTTTTAACTACTATATTTTTACTTATTCTGCGCCAGGAGAAGCCGGTCATGGCAGTTCTGCTCAGTATCGTCTTTGCGGTTGTAATTTTTACTTCTCTGATGGATAAGATGGCTTCCATCATTGAAGTGTTAAAAGAGCTGACCCGTCGTGCCGAAATCAACTATTTTTTCTTAACCACGATCCTCAAAATACTGGGGGTGGCATATTTAGCAGAATTCGCTGCCTCGATCTGTATCGATGCCGGCGAACAGGCTGTTGCTAAAAAAGTTGAATTTGCGGCCAAGATTATTATTGGGGTGCTGGCCATACCTATTATTGTAGCTATTTTAGAATCCCTGCTGGAATTGATGCCTGGTTAGATAATGGAAATCACAGGAAATACAGGTGTTAGCTATGAAAAATATCGGTAAGATCTTATTGCTCAGTATATTTCTTTTTATTTTGCCGGTACCGCTGCTGGCAGCGGATGACAGCAATGCAGAAAGTTCTGATGTGATGGAGGATGCGTTAGCCGAAATCGATTTTTCGCTGCTGGAGGAATATAAACATAATTTGGATTCTGAACTCAGTCATTATCTTGATACTAAATCGGTACAGGAATGGCTGACAGATTTCCGGCAGGGAACATGGGAATTTGACATCAAGGAAATAAGCGAAAACATTATAAAATATTTTTTCAAAGAAGTAACAGCCAATTCCAGCCTGCTGGGGAAATTACTGATATTGTCCGTAGTAGCAGCGTTGATCAACAATCTGCAAACGTCGTTTGCTTCAGGAATTGCCCGCATATCATATCTGGCTTGCTTTTTAGCATTGAGTGCCATTGCAGTAACATCCTTTAAAGTCGTCTTACAGATAGGGCAGCAGACCATCGATAATATGGTTGCCTTTATGATGGGGATGCTCCCCCAGATGTTGATGCTGGTAGCTGCTTTGGGTAATATCAATTCGGCCGCCATTCTTTTTCCGCTGTTGATGACCACTGCCACTGCCTTTGCCAATGCGGTCAAAAATATTGTTTTCCCACTGATTATTTTATCCGCTATCCTGAGCATCGCCAACCAGATGTCCAGCACGGTGAAAGTGGAAAGAATGACGAAATTTTTTGGACAGATGGCACAATTATCGTTAGGTTTATTTCTTACGATCTTTGTTGGGATGATCACATTGCGGTCTCTATATGCTTCAGCGCTGGATAAAGTAGCCTTGAGAACAACGAAATTTATCACGGATAATACCATACCTGTTGTGGGAAAAATGTTTTCCGACACCATAGAGGTAGCAGCAGGATACATCGTTATGATAAAGCAGGCCTTAGGGATCTTTGGTGTCATTATCATCCTGGGCATGTTGATATTTCCCCTGCTGAAGATAGCTGCTATAGCGCTTATTTATAAAGTAACGGCAGCGGTGGCGGAGCCTATGGGAGATGCGAAAACCTCGGCGATTTTGGAAACATTGGGCAGTCATCTTATGCTGATGTTGGCAGCGGTGGCGTCGGCAGGAATGATGTTCTTTGTGATGATTA
>CAZNPR010000011.1:0-29342 GCA_964574965.1 uncultured Syntrophomonas sp.
ATATTGAAAATGCTTGCCGAAACATATCTGTTATAAATGGAATTTTGTGGAAGGATAATCCTCCTCCGACAGCGAAACTAATAAAAGGAAAAAAGGAGGAGGATAATCAAAATTGGATATTGAACTAAAAATGATTAGAAATACGCTGATCATAAGGCTTAAAGGCGAATTTGACCTTGTAAAGGCTGAAAAAATCCGACGCCAGATCGATGAAAAAATACAGGAAAAACACGCAAGAAATTTGATTTTAAATTTGGAGAAGGTATCCTTTGTCGACAGCTCGGGATTAGGTGTAATTATAGGCCGATATAAAAAAATACAGGAAAAGGAGGGCAGCATGTATATCGTTGGTGCCCAACCGGTAGTGGAAAAGATTTTAACTTTATCAGGGATCAATAAATTAATACCCTTGTTTAAAAATGAACAGGAAGCATTAAAGATTTAGAGGAGGTGAGACCAGCACCAGGCTGGTACAAGTATGGGAATAAAAAATTTCGTTCATTTTGAATTTCAAAGCCTGCCGGAAAATGTATCATTTGCCCGGGCGTGTGTGGGTGCATTCGCCTCCCAGCTGGATTGCACTTTAGATGATATTGAAGAAATAAAGCTGGTAATTTCGGAGGCTGTTTCTAACAGCATCATTCATGGGTACCAAAACAAGACCAATCAAAAGATCGAGATCACGGTAACAATTTATGAAGACCAGGCACTGGAAATGATGATTAAGGATTACGGTATCGGGATAGAAGATATTGAACAGGCTATGCAGGCAAACTATTCCAGTGATGCTGCCCGCATGGGCCTGGGTTTTACTTTCATGCAGTCTTTTACTGATGAGATGGAGGTATTGAGCAAACCCGGTGAAGGGACAAGCGTACGTCTGAAGCGCAGCTTCTTTAAAGATTCTGAAGCTTTCGCTTAAAAGGAGGTTGGTTATGACCTCTTTACATTCATTTGAGCACAATAATGATCTGATCCGCAAAGCTCAGGAAGGTGACAAGCCAGCCCAGGAAAAGTTATACGAAACCAATGTGGGACTTATCTATATGGTTATGGAACGTTTCAAAAATTCGGCATATGATTATGAGGATCTTTTCCAGGTTGGTTCGATTGGTCTTCTAAAGGCGATAGATAAATTTGACTTTAGTTACAATGTCAGGTTTTCCACTTATGCAGTACCGATGATCATAGGCGAAATCAAAAAGTTCCTGCGTGATGACGGATTGGTAAAAGTACAGCGGGGAATGAAGGAGATCACCTCTAAAGTTTCCTGGGCACAGGAAAAATTAAGAGGGGAATTGAAACGTGAGCCTACTATCCATGAAATTGCCGAACTCCTGAATATCAGTAAAGAAGAAATCGTTATGGCTCTGGAAGCTTGTCAGAAGCCAGCCTATATACATGATATGGTGCCGGGAGAGGAAAAAGAACATCTGTCGTTGATCGATAAACTTGGCAAAGATGATAATAATATAAACCTGCTGGAAAAATTGGCTTTACGTGAAGCCTTAGCCAAACTGGATGAAAGGGAAAGGGAAGTCATACTGCGCCGTTTCTTCAAAGACGAAACCCAGACAGCCATTGCTTGTGATCTGGGCGTATCTCAGGTTCAGATCTCACGTATAGAAAAAGGTGCCTTGCATAAACTGAAAAATATTCTTGCATAAAACCCCTTTAGATTACTCAGAATATAGGGTAACAACAACGAAGGGGGTATTTTTTTGCAGGTTAAAGTAGCAGAATTCGTCGGAGAATCCACACGAGGGTGGCAGGATGCCATTGAAAATGCTGTTTCAGAAGCTTCAAGAAATTTGCGCAATATATCGGGAGTAGAAGTGTACAACTGGACTGCCAGCTGCCAGGATAATAAAATCGTCGAATATAAAGCAAACATAAAGATTGCTTACCTTGACTAATAAAGAAGGATAAACAGCACCTTTTAAGGTGCTGTTTTTTATTTGCTTTGTATAAGCAATCTGCTTAATGAAAATAATAGTTGCAAGAGGTGAATAGCTTTGAATATGCCGCAAAATCAACAGTTGAAGCAAGCAGAAGCAGCGGATTATAAAGCACTGGTAGATCAGGTCAACCCAAAACCGACCTATATCAAGAATTGCGTGTGGGCTTTTGTGATCGGCGGTCTGATATGTATGACCGGACAAATCATAACCAACAGTTTGATCAAAAGTGGTATGGAATTGAAAGCAGCCGGTTCTCTTACTTCCGTGAGCCTTATTTTTTTGTCAGCCCTTTTTACCGGATTGGGACTCTATGATGAACTGGCCAAAAAGGCAGGTGCTGGCACAATTGTTCCTATCACCGGTTTTGCAAATGCGATCGTAGCTTCAGCCATGGAATTTAAAAGAGAAGGCTATATCTTCGGAGTAGGAGCTAAAATATTTTCTGTGGCCGGGCCAACCCTGGTTTTCGGCTTTGTAATTTCGGTGATCATCGGACTTATAAAAGTAATAACGGGTTAGGCAGGAGGTAGATGGTGTCAGCTAAGAAAAAAGGCATGCAAAGTGTAATTTTTTTAAATCCTCCATGTTTAGCATCCTGGGCTTCTATTGTAGGCCCTAAAGAAGGGGAAGGTCCCTGGGGCAATAGTTTTGATGTAAAGCTAAGCGACTATCTGCTGGGAGAAAACACCTGGGAGAAAGCCGAGAGCAAACTGCTGCAGGACACCGTAACCATGGCTATGAGCAAACAAGGCCTGGGGATCGATGATGCAGAAGTTCTGCTGGCCGGTGACTTACTGAACCAGATCGCGTCAGCAAATTTTGCCGCCCGAAGCCTTAATATACCTTTTCTTGGTTTGTTTGGTGCTTGTTCCACAATGGCGGAATCTCTTATTCTGGGAGCCATGCTCTTGGATGGCGGGTTTTATCAGCGGGTGGTTGCCGCCACCTCCAGTCATCATTATTCTGCGGAACGGCAGTTTCGTTTTGCCATTGAACAGGGAGTACAACGATCGCCCAGTGCCCAATGGACGGCTACTGCTTCAGGGGCAGTCGTTTTGGAGGCAGGGGGCACAGGACTGAAGATAACAGCCGCTACGGTGGGCAAAATCATGGATATGGGACAAAGCGACGGAAATAATATGGGGGCTGCGATGGCCCCTGCAGCTGCGGATACCATAAAAATGCATCTGGCCGATATGGAACTTTCAGCGGATCATTACGATTTAATTATTACTGGCGATTTGGGAGTCGTTGGGGCAGCCTTGTTAAGGCAGCTGTTTGTACGGGACGGATTGGTACCTGCACCTAATTACAGCGACTGTGGGATTTTACTTTATGACGAAAAACAAGATGTACATGCCGGTGCTTCCGGCTGTGGATGCTCTGCAGCCATGCTTTGCGGACCGTTATTGGCCAAAATGCAGCGGGGAGAACTGAATAAGCTGTTGTTTGTGGGAACCGGAGCTTTATTGAGCCCCACCACTTCCTTTCAGGGAGAAAGCATTCCCTGTATCGCTCATGCTGTTGCCATAGAAAACATTTAGGAGGATGCAATAAATTGGTACCGCTTTATATGGCTTTTATCATTGGAGGAATCCTTTGCCTGATTGGACAGATCATCATGGACTTTACCAAACCGAAAATCACGCCAGGTCACATATTGGTAGGGTATATAACCTTTGGAGCTATTATCAGCGGGTTGGGACTCTATCAGCCTCTGATCGACATAGGCGGAGCCGGTGCAGCTGTTCCGTTATCAGGTTTTGGCCATCTTCTGGCCCAGGGCGCAATAGAGGCTGCGGGCAGCAAAGGAATCCTGGGGGCCTTCAGCGGCGGTGTTGCCAGTACTTCTGCCGGTATAACAGCTGCTATCGTTTTCGGCTATGTAGCCGCCGTGTTATTTGATCCAAAGAGTTAAGACTATTTGGTGGGGAGAAGGGACAAAGAGGTGAAATGCAGCTGAACAGGAATAAAAAGGGTGATGCTCTAAAACAAAGCTATGAAGACAATATCGCACGCCTGAAAACAGAATTGGGTGAAGGGGAGAGCTTTGATATCGTTGTCCGGCCATTAAAAGTAATGGGCAAGAAGGCCGCTTTGGTTTGTATAGACGGATTTGCCAAAGATGACATCCTGACCGAAGTGATGGAATACCTGATGTCACTTAAAAGAGAAATCATGGGTGCTTCGATTCATAAAACGCTGCTTACTAAAGGTATACCGTATATTGAAACCAATACGGAACAGCAAATTGAAAAAGTGCTGCAGGCTGTGTTATCAGGTGCTATCATTCTCATCGTCGATGGCTGTGATGAGGCATTTATCATTGATGCCAGAACTTATCCCGCCCGTGAACCGGCTGAACCGGAGATCGAAAGAGTCGTGCGGGGTTCCCGGGATGGCTTTACTGAAACATTGGTTTTTAATACTGCCTTGTTAAGACGCAGAATACGGGACAATAGGCTCAGAATGAAATTAATTACAGTGGGTCAGCGCTCCAAAACGGATGTGTGTGTTTGCTATTTGCAGGATATTTGTAATCCGGATCTGGTCAATACGATCAATGAAAGGATCAAAAATATTGATATAGATGCGATCCCCATGGCTGAAAAATCGGTGGAGGAATTTATAGTCGGCGGCAATAACTGGAATCCTTATCCCCGGGTGCGCTACACTGAAAGGCCTGATGTTGCTGCTGCCCATCTTTTTGAAGGCCACGTTATCGTAATGGTAGATACTTCACCCAGTGTGATGATTGCGCCGGTCACTTATTTTCATCATGTGCAGCATGCGGAAGAATACCGTCAGGAACCACTGATTGGCTTATATATCCGTTGGATAAGATTTGCGGCTATTATCAGTTCAATTATTGTAACGCCGCTTTGGTTACTTTTTGCAGCATCACCGGAATTGCTGCCGGAATCTTTGAATTTTATAGGTCCGAAAGAGATTGGAGAGGTACCTCTTTTACTGCAGTTTGTGATTGCGGAGATAAGCATTGACTTGCTCAGGATGGCGGCCATCCATACTCCGTCGCCGATGACAACTGCATTAGGGGTCATCGCTGCTTTGCTGATCGGTCAAATTGCTGTTGATATTGGGCTGCTGACCCCGGAAGTCATTCTTTATACGGCTGTGGTAGCAGTCGGCCAGTATTGTACACCCAGTTATGAGTTAGCCATGGCCAACCGTCTTATTAGGTTATTTCTTTTGCTGATCACTGGCTTTTTCAAATTGCCAGGTTTGATTATCGGTGCAGGGCTGGTTTTTATTTCCCTGGTTACCACCAAATCTTTTGGTGTTCCTTATTTATGGCCTTTGCTGCCGTTCAACACCCGGGCACTGAAAGCCATCTTGATCCGCTCACCGGTAACGATGCAAAATATGCGCCCGGAGGCGCTGAAACCCCTTGATAACAGCCGACAGCCGGGTTCAAAAGAAAGGAGCAGGTAATTTTGAAAAGAATAGGAATACCGAGGGGCCTTTTTTTCTATTATTATTATCCATTATGGAAAAGCTTCTTTGTCAATATGGGCGCGCAGGTGGTAACATCTGCACCCACCAATTGTTCGACCGTTCAACAGGGTATCGATTCAATGGTTGATGAAAGCTGCTTTCCAATAAAGGTATACTTCGGCCATATAAAGCAATTGTGCCGTGAACCCATCGATTATCTCTTCGTCCCGCGCATTGTCAGTGTTGAAAGACGAAGCTATATATGCCCCAAATTTATGGGTATACCAGATATGGTAAGGGCACGGATCAAAGATTTACCCCCGCTTATCGATACGGTAATTGATTACAGCCGTGATAGCAAGATGGTGGATAAAGAGATCTTAAAAGCAGGGAAACTCTTTACCTCGAAAATCAGCCGTATTCGTGATGCTTACCAAGCTGCCTATAAAGAACTGCAACTTTGTAAAGCATTGGCAGGACAAGGTTATACTATGGCAGAGGCGATAAGCCTATGGGAAGGAATAGTACAGCCTCAGCTCAACTGCAATACGGACTTGACAGTAGGTTTATTAGGCCATGGGTATTCTTTGTATGACCAGAATATAAGCATGCACATCATCGACCGCTTGCGCTCCATGGGATGCAGAGTCGTTTTGCCGGAAGAATTGAACAAACAAGACATTGAGAGCAGGGCTGCCTTGCTTCCTAAAAGAATTTTCTGGACTTTAGGGAGGAAAATGGTGGGCAGCGCCCTTTATATGGCGCAAAGTCAGGATATTGATGGAATTATTTATGTAGCTTGTTTTGGCTGTGGCCCCGATTCAATGGTGGGAGAAATTATTGAACGCAAAATTTCCGGAAAACCTTATATGCTGATTACAGTGGATGAACATACCGGTGAAGCAGGACTGGTAACCAGATTGGAAGCATTCTGCGATATGTTAAAGCGAAGGAGGATAACCAACGGTGCAGATCACTTTTCCCCACATGGGTAATGTTCATATAGCCATCAAATCATTGCTTGAAAAATTAAAGCTGGATGTTGTTACCCCGCCGCCCATTACACAGAAGACCTTGACCCTGGGGATCAAATATGCGCCTGAATTTGCGTGCCTCCCCCTGAAAATAAATATCGGCAATTTCATTGAAGGCTTGGAGAATGGTGCTGATACCATTATTATGGCCGGAGGATGGGGACCATGCAGGTTCGGATATTATGCGCAAGTGGAAAGAGATATTTTACAGGCCTTGGGATACCGATTCAAAATGATCATATTGGAAGCCCCAGATTCCAATATAAGCGAGTTATTCAACCAGGTAAAAGGCCTTGGCGAGAACGTGACTTTGTGGGAAGTACTGAAAGCAGTGAAATTTGTCTGGCATCAAATCAACGCGATCGACCAAATGGAAAAGGCTTACGAGTATCATATAGCCTATACCAGTGATAAAGAAAGCGCAGCCAAGATCCTGTCCAGGGGACTGGCAGACCTGAACAACTGTTTTTACAAGAAAGATGTTGATAAAGTTTGCATTGACACGGTTGCCGGTCTGGAGAATTTACCCCGGCATAATAAACCAGTACTAAAGATCGGTCTGGTAGGAGAAGTCTATACGATTTTGGAACCAGCATGTAATTTTGATATTATTAATTTCCTTGGGCATATGAACGTGGAAGTCACACGGTCAATATATCTGCCTGATTGGGTCAATGACCATTTGTTCAAGGGAATGCTGAAAAAATCAAACCGCAAAGAGGTCTATAAGCAAGCTGCGCCTTATTTGAACTATTGGGTAGGAGGACATGGCCGTGAAACAGTAGGTTGTACGGTTGGCTTTGCCCGCCGGGACTTTGACGGAGTCATCCAGATTGGCCCTTTGACCTGTATGCCGGAGATCGTAGCCCAGTCTGTCTTGCAGCGGGTCAGCAAGGAGGAAAGAATCCCCTGCATGACCCTCTATTTTGATGAACATTCTGGCGCCGCGGGCGTATATACACGGCTGGAAGCATTTACCGATATGCTGGACCGCAAGGCTGCTACCGGCTCAAATATCATACAAGGGAGGATAAATTGATGCAGTATTTTCTAGGTGTTGATATCGGTTCCGTCAGCAGTAATTTTGTGCTGATGACTTCGGACCGTCAGATACGCAAAAAATTATATCTTAGAACCCAGGGGAATCCTATTAAAGCGATCACAGAGGGCTTTGAAATTATAAAAAACAGCCTGGACCTTAAGCAGGACCGAATCTGCGGGGTGGGTACCACAGGCAGCGGGCGCCATCTCGCAGCGGTTCTCATCGGTGCCGATGTGGTAAAGAATGAAATCACTGCTCATGCAGTGGCAGCCGCATCGTTATATCCGGAAGTACGCACGATTCTTGAGATCGGCGGGCAGGATTCAAAAATAATTATTATGCGGGATGGAATCGTGAACGATTTTGCCATGAATACCGTGTGTGCAGCTGGGACCGGATCATTTCTGGACCAGCAGTCAGCGCGCTTGAATATTGCCATTGAGCAGTTTGGAGACATCGCCCTGCGGTCGAGGCAGCCAGTAAGAATTGCAGGTCGCTGCGGCGTCTTTGCTGAATCTGATATGGTGCATAAACAACAGATGGGTTACCCGATAGAGGATATCATCATGGGACTGTGCGAAGCATTAGCACGAAATTATTTAAACAATGTGGCCAACGGCAAAAAAATTGAAGATAAAGTTGTTTTTCAGGGCGGCGTTGCTGCCAATACAGGATTGCGCAAAGCATTTGAAAAACTATTAAAAGCTGCGGTCTATGTACCGGAGAACTTCGAAGTAATGGGGGCAATCGGTTCAGCGATCCTGGCTGCCGAAAAGATGGAGCATGCCGATCAGAATACCTGCTTTAAAGGAGAAAGCTTTATTTTAGAGGGGGAGTTCAAAACCAGCAGCATCGATTGCAATGGATGCCCCAATCAGTGTGAAGTAGTATGTATCAAGAGGAACAAACAAGCTTTGGCTTTCTGGGGTGATCGGTGTAAAAAGTGGGAATCATCACTGAAAAACCAGTATGAGTCCAAAGCAGAACAAAAAGCCTTGATTTTAGCCTAATAAGGCCAGTATCTCTGCTTTGATGGCTTTGTTATTTGCATCCGGTGTGACTTTTATCTCTTTTTTTACATGGGCGGGGCGCTCAGAAAAAACATATATGCGGTCTGCTAACAACAAGGCTTCGTCAATATCGTGAGTGATGAACAGGATCGCGGAATGAAAAAGCTGTTGGATATTTTTTAGCCATAAATGCATTTTTCTCCGGGTAATTGCATCCAAAGAAGCAAATGGTTCATCCAGTAACAAAAATTCGCGGGAAAACAAGAAAGTACGCAGCAGGGCAGCCCTTTGCCGCATACCTACCGAAAGCTGTCCGGGATAATGATCGGAAAACTCTTCCAACCCGAATAAAGGTAAATACTCTCTAGCCTGGGAACGGGCTGCCTCTTTGCTCAATCCTTTCAGTAAAAGGGGAACCGATACGTTGTCCAGCAAACGACGTGACGGCAGCAACAGGTCTTTTTGCTGCATATAACTTATTTTACCGGTCCTGCCAGTCAGATCCTCGCCATTGATCAAGACCCGACCGCTGTCAGGACTGATCAAACCCGCGATAATATTGAACAAGGTACTTTTCCCGCAGCCGCTGGGACCTAAAATGACCACAAATTCCTGTTCATCTACCTGTAATGATATATTGTCCAAGGTGTGGATCGTTCCCAGCGTTTTACTGATAGAACTGATTTTTATTTGCATAATAACTCCTTCTGCAGATCATAAAAGCCTGGTAAATTTTAGGGCAGAAATCGATTGGTAAAGGCCTCTTCCGCTTTTATATTCTTTTCTATCAGTTGATTTTCAAACATAAAATCAGCATAATTCTGCCAAATGTCCTGTTTCATTTCACCCCAGCGGGGAGCGTCAGCCTTATATTCAGAAGCCAGATACTTCTGGGATTCAATAACCATTTCTTTGTCCAGCTCGGGTGCGTTATCAAGCAGAATAGCCGCTGCTTCTTCGGGTTTATCGATGCAGTAAAGATATCCTTCGCTGGTCGCCCGCATAAACCGTTCTGCCAGCTTCGGATCGTTATTCAAGGTATCTTCACTGGCAATAATAATCGGGGTATAGTAATCAAAGACCGAATCAATTTCCGATAAACGGATAAAATTAATATCTACGTTTCTCTGGCGGGCTTCGATACCTGTCCAGCCTGCAAAGATCCAGGCAAAATCTACACCTTTTTCCAAACTGGTGAAGAAATCAAAGGAACCGATATTCATTATATTTACCGTTGAAAAATCAGCATTGTTATCCTCCATGATCGCTTTGAGCACGGCCATTTCTGCAGGGGAACCCCACCCGCCATAAGTTTTGCCGCTGAAATCTACCGGTGTGGTTATATTGCTGGTTTTGAGTGAAGCAAAGCCTGATGTATTATGCTGAATCACGGCTGCCAAAGCAACCACCGGAATATCCTGTGCTCTGGCAGCGGTAACATCTTCCTGATAACTGATCCCAAACTCGCCGGTACCAGCACCGATCAATTGGGCAGTTCCTCCGTCGCCCGGTTGAATGATTTCAACTTGCAAGCCTTCTGCATCATAAAAGCCCAGGTCTTTGGCAACAAAGAGACCGGTATGGTTGGTGTTAGGAACCCAGTCCAGCAATACAGTGATCTTATCCTTTTCTTTCTGGCTGTCTGCCTGGGGGGAAGCCACATTTCCATTATTGCATCCAACCACCAACAGCAGCCCCAGCAGCGTAGTGATCAAAAAGGTAAAGTGTTTCATAGGATTATTCTCCTCCTTTTTAATTATGGTTTTTCTGTATTTTCATTATATTCATATGGCCTGCGATTCCAGGGGACCAGCAAGTATTCAGCCCAATCAACGAGCTTGACCAACAGCAGACTCAGAATACAGATGACGGTTACTGCAGCTAAAACCTGATCGATCCGAAAACTTTTTTGCGCGATGGTCATGAAATAACCCAGGCCTTGTCTGGCTCCTACCCATTCGCTTATGACTGCTGCCATGATGCTATAGGTGGCAGATATTCTCAAACCGGAGAAAAAAGCAGGGGCAGCGGCCGGCATTTTAATCATAAAGAAAGTTTGCAGCGGATTGGCGCCCATGGAACGAAACAGGTTCAACTGGTCCTTATCAACCGACGCCAGTCCATTCATAAGATTAATAACGATAGGGAAGAAACAAACGATCACTACAATAATGATCTTGGGCAGCAGACCAAAACCAAACCAGATCGGCAGCAGTACAGCCAGCACGATCAGCGGGATCGTCTGGGTTACCACCAGCAACGGATAAAAACCTGACATAAGCCATCGGCAATTATTTAATACCAGTGCAATCATAAAAGCCAGGCCTACCGCTATTACATAACCTGCCATCGCTTCCCCCAATGTTGCCAGGGTATGGGTAAACAAAAGTGATTTGAATTCCAAAATCGCCAACAATATTTGGCTGGGAGAAGGTAAAAGCCAATCAGGTGTATTCCTGACCGAAACTATTATTTCCCATAGCAAGAGCAGCAAAAGAAATACCACATAAGGAGCATATTCAACTAAGTCGGTTTGCTTTTTCAATTTTATCCACCTGTTGTTGATTCAGCCAATAATTATCAACCTTTGATCAAATAAAAAAACTGCCCCGACAGATAAGTCAGTGCAGTTTTAAAAACAAATAAATCGTTCCTACGCTGGCATTACCCAGATCAGGTTCAAAGGGTTAGGACTCACAAGCCCACTCTCAGCCGAATTGATTCAGCACCCCTTATATTTAATTGGATATATTATAGCCTGTCGGCTCAAAATAAGCAAATTTAAGTTAGATGCGGTTTATTTATAATTAGGCTTCAATTGAATAGGAGAGAAGCAGTGCCGGTTTCGAACCTAAAATATGCGGCTGGGATCATGTCTGCTTCTGCTTGGCAGCAAAACTTGCTTTTAAAAGGGTTATCCCGCTATTATAAGATAATAAAACAAGAAGGATGAAATGGATGGACCATAACAGGATCGCTTCAATTGCTGAAATGATCAAGCCAGATAAGACTGCTGCTGATATAGGCACTGATCATGCCCAACTGGCTTTATACATGCTGGAAAAAGAAATGGTTCCTGATATGATCATCAGTGAATTGAATGAAGGACCCTTTTTTAGAGCTCTTCATACAGCAGCTTCAAGTTTGTACTATGATAAGATCGATGTACGTAAGGGGAACGGCCTGCAGGTCCTGGAAAACGGAGAAGTATTCAACGTGATTCTGGCGGGGATGGGTGGGGATACCATCGTGGAGATCCTGACTTATGATTTGGAAAAATCACGAAGTTTTAACCACTATGTCATTCAGCCCATGAGTAAACCCCAGAGGGTAAGACACTTTTTAGCCACCCAGGGATGGCCGCTCTTACAAGAGAAAGTTGTCAGGGAAAACGAGCAGTTGTTTATTATGATGAGTACTTGCCCGGGAGAATGTCCCTATCACCTGTCACCGCTGGAAATGGATATCGGGCCTCTAGTTCTGAAGGATTTTCAGCAGTCTGTGGTGAAGGAATATTTATATTCCTGGCTGAAGAAGTATCGCTCGGCAGCAGCAGGATTGGCTCATGCTGAGACCAGCCGAAGCGGGTCATTAAAGCAGCAATATGCTGAGAAAATTAGCAAGCTGGAGGAGATTCTAGGTGACGGTTAAAGTAAAAGATATAATAGCCATTATGGAAAAGAATTATCCGCTTCGCCTGGCTGAAGAATGGGACAATGTTGGTCTGCAGACAGGCTCCCGGGAAAAAGAAGTAAGAAAAATAGCGATTGCGCTGGATCTTGACGAGCAAACCGCCGAAGAAGCTATAAAGTTAAAGTCCGATTTGATTATTACCCATCATCCGTTTTTTTTTAAAGCCATCAAAAACATAGACTACAACGAACCTGATGGTAGACTGTTGAAATCCATCATCGTCTCTGATGTGGCCGTTTATTCTGCTCACACCAATCTGGATGCTGCTGCAGCAGGGATGAATCAGGTATTGGCCGAAAAATTGGGACTCAAAAACATACAGCCTCTATATACCAGCTGCGAAGATAGATTGGTGAAACTGGCCGTGTTTGTTCCCTTTACCCACATTGAGCAGGTCAGAGAAGCGATTCATCAAGCTGGTGCAGGACATATTGGCAATTACTCTGATTGCAGTTTTCGGACTCCCGGAATGGGAACCTTTTTGCCACTGGAGGGGACGCATCCATTTTTGGGCACAGAAAGGATGTTGGAAACAGCAGAGGAGTACCGCCTGGAGACCATCGCCTATGAGCACGATATCAACAGGATCGTAAAAGCAATGATTGAGGCACATCCCTATGAAGAAGCAGCCTACGATATATACCCGCTGTTTAACCAAGGCAAAATATATAGTATTGGCAGAAAAGGCCTTTGGCCAGCGCCAGTTGATTTACGAACCTGCGTGGAGCTGGTAAAAGCCGGATTGGATCTGGATATCGTAAAAGTAGCAGGCAACCTTAAAAAAGAGATACGAAGGGTTGCAGTTATCGGCGGCGCAGGGGTCAGTTTATTGAATAAAATCGTTAACCAGGATATTGACCTGCTGATCACTGGTGATGTCAAATATCATGAGGCGCAGGAGGCAATTCGATCTGGGCTGGCAGTGATTGATGCCGGCCATCAGGAAACCGAACAAATCATCGTTCCGTATCTGAAAAGCTTATTACTGTCACAAATACACCCACACCATGAGATCGAAATAGTTACATTACAAAACCAATCGGTCTTTAAATATTTATAAAAATCTTGATTCACTCTTTGATGGCCAAATAATGATGATTTAAAATAGAAAAAACCGAGGAACTTAATACGAAACCCAATAATATGGGGTTTGTAATGTATAAAATTGCTCCTAATATGGCAGAATGAATATAGATGAACTAAACATGTTAAAAAAAAAATTTAAAATTTCAAAAAAAATTGAATTAAATAGCAGGATTTACCGCTTTTTTGCGGAATATAGAAAAATATACCTAATTAATTTTAAAGGGAGGATTATGTCGTGAACAAATCGGAACTTGTAAAATCACTTGCTGAGAAAGCAGAAATTACCCAAAAAGATGCAGCAAAAGTGTTGGATGCCGTAGTGGATACTATTCAACAGGCCTTAGCGAATGGCGACAAAGTGCAGATTATTGGATTTGGAAGCTTCGAAGTCCGTGATCGCAAAGAAAGAAAAGTTATCAGCCCAGCTACAGGTCAGGAAATCAAAGTTCCTGCTACCAGAGTTCCTGCATTTAAACCCGGCAAGTCTCTTAAAGAAGCTGTAGTAGCTAAAAAAGGCGCTAAAAAAGCGGCTAAAGCTGCACCTAAAAAAGCAAAGAAATAATTAATTTTTAAAAGCAGGAGCATAAGCTCCTGCTTTTTGCTGCCTTTCTTCCCTTCCTTTTACAACTTTCATGTTAAAAAGTCCAATCACATATTTCATTCATAGTTGGTTATCAGCCTGGATCGTCTCTTGAGACGAAGATAGAGAAGAGAACTGCTTTAACTTGTTTATCCAAATAATATGGAGGAATTTAACAGAATAAATAGAATGATACCATAAAGGGGTGAAAATGGTTTGGAGTTTGATAAACGAATTCTGGCTGGGTTCGTAATTATCCTGATTTTCGTTTTTGCTGGAGGAGTTAAATATGCAGAGATGAAACAAGCTCGTTTAGCTGAAGCCGCAGACTTAACTCTCAGTATTACCGAGGAGCAAAAAGAAGGTAACGAAGAAAATACTGAACCTGCCATAAAAGAAACAGAGATCAAGGTATATATTACAGGGGAGGTAAAGAACCCGGGGGTTTATACTTTTTCTTCCGGGGCCAGAATATATGAAGCTCTTGAGCTGGCATGCCCCCAGGAAAATGCTGAACTGAAATATATGGAAATGGCACGCATTCTTCAAGACGAAGAAACGATATATGTTCCTGCTCTGGGCGAAATAGAAGGACCGCTGGATCAGACGGTATTTTCTGCTTCTGCAGTAGATAAAAATGGCAAGGTCAATATCAATAAAGCTACAGCGGAAGAGTTGTCCGCTAATCTAAATGGAATCGGCCCGACATTAGCCCAGCGGATCATCGATTACCGGGAGGCTAATGGTTCATTTGAAACCACAGAAGAGATCAAAAATGTGAGCGGCATTGGTGATAAAAGATATGCAGAGATAAAGGAGCAGATTGCGGTCAAGTAAATACTGCAGGAAAAAAGTATGGAAAAATCGATTTTTCATCTATTTATAGCCCTGGCTGTATCATTGTTGCTGGGGTTTTATCAGTTGTGGCTGATTTTTTTCACAGCGCTTGGCGTATTGCTGCTGGTCTTTACTTTCACTGCCCATTCGCGCCAGGCCGTCTATGCTGTAACGATTCTGATCGGCGGTGTTCTGCTGGCAAATCTAAGCTGGACGGAAATCCCCAAAACCCTGCCCGCAAACGAGAACTTCAAGATCGAAGGAATAGTCAGTAATTATCCTGAAAATGATGCGGACGCAGGGAAGTTTGTCTTGAAAACGGATCATCCTAATCAATACTTAAGAAAAGTTCAGGTATTCCTGGGATTCAGCTGTGATCTTGAGCGGGGTGACCGAATACAGATCACCGGCTCGCTAAAACCGCCTGCACCTCCTGGTAATCCTGGGCAATTCAATTATCCTGCCTATTTACAGCATGAGAATATTTTTTATACCCTGTCGGTGCAGAAGAAGGCTGATATTAAGATGATCCAACCTGCTTCGGGTCTGTATCAGGGGATCAATTCCTTTCGCATGCATGGGATAGAAGTGATCAGCGCTGCCCTTGCACCTCAGGAAGCGGCAGTAATGCTGGGGATGCTGCTGGGGAAAGTTGATGGTATCGGTGATGAGCAGTACAATGATTATCAAAAAACCGGGATCATTCACATCTTTTCCGTATCAGGCCTGCATGTGGGATTTTTAGTGGTTTTATGCGGCTGGATCACCGCTTTGCTTAAGATGTCCAAGCGGAACAAGTTTTTGTTCAGTATTACCATGATTGTTCTTTATGGCACCCTGACGGGATGGCCGGTATCGGTGCTAAGGGCATCTTTGATGGCAGTGACGGGTTTGGCAGCGTACTACTTTGGGCGTGAAAATCAGATGCTCAACAGTCTGGGGCTGGCAGGTGTCATTATTCTGCTTTTTGATCCACAGGCATTATTCAAAATTTCTTTCCAACTCTCCTTCCTGGCAACTTTCGGGCTGGTTTATATTTTCCCCATCTTAAGGTCGCGGGTCAATCATCACCAGCTTTTCTGGGATCTGCTCCTGATCCCATTGAGCGCACAGCTGGCAGTCATACCGCTGATCGCCTGGCATTTCAATATACTATCTCCGGTATCGTTAGTAAGCAATATCATCATTACTTATGCAGCAGGAGCCAGTGTCATTTTAGGTTTTTTTGCCTTGGCTGCAGCTTCTGTTTTACCTGGGCTGGCTGCATTGATCATCTATCCGGCCGGTCTTTTTAACGAGATCATTATCCAGTCCAACGCTATTTTCAAAAACCTGCCCTTGGCATATATTTGGGTAGCTACTCCTCCCATAGCCGCCATAGCTGTATATTATACCGGATTGGCTTTAACACTTTTGGCAGCGGAAGGTTTAATAAAAGTGCGGTATTTAGTGGCAGGTACTTTTATGGTTTTGCTGTTCATCGTCGGATTGTGCCTGCCGGCCAGCATTTATAACCGTGGGGTCGCGGAAACGGTATTTATTGATGTGGGGCAGGGCGACAGCATATTGTTCAAAACCCCTAAGGGGAAATTCATTCTGGTGGATGGCGGCGGCAGTGAATTTTATGATGCAGCTTCGACCCGCTTGATGCCTTATTTGCATCATCGCGGGATCAGAGAGATCTATATGGCTATCAATACTCACCCGGATACAGACCATCTTACCGGTTTGGAAAAAGTGGCAGAGGAATTGCAAGTCAGATATCTGGGCATTCCGCAAACTGTTGGAGAAGCACCGGAATATAACAAAGTCAAAGCCTTTACGGCAGGGAAACAGGGCACAATAGTACCGCTTCATAAAGGACAGGTGATGGAGATAGAAAAGAACTTTACAATTAAAGTTCTTTACCCGGAAATCGGTCCAGCAAGTACATCAGATTATAATCAGCAGTCTTTGGCTTTAGAGATTGGAACGCCCGACTGGTCAGTCTTGTTAGCAGGTGATCTGAACCAGGATCAGCTGGAAGAGATTACCGGACAAGGAGTTGTTTCTCCGGTAGACATTGTAAAAGTACCCCATCACGGCAGCCGCTATTCTCTCAGCGAAAATTTTTACTGCCAGTCAAACCCCGAATGGGCAGTGATCTGTGTGGGAAAAAACAATTTTGGCCACCCCCATCCAGATGTACTAAGGACATTAGAAGAACAAAAGATCAAAACACTGCGAACGGACCAGCAAGGCAACATTTATTTTGACAGTACCGGCAGGGTAGAAACATTCAGGTAAGCTCCAAAGTAAACCAATAAATAATATTATCCGCTCTTTCCTCATATTTTAGGAGGGGGGCGATAATATCAATAATCACCAACTGGTTCATGACAACATCGCATTTTTGCTATGCAGACTATCCTTTCCGGCCGCGGCAGGTATGCTCATCTATTCTCTGTTCAGCCTGGTTGACACGTTTTTTGTAGCCAGACTGGGAGCAATATCTCTTGCAGCGCTGACCTTTTCTGTACCGATCCAGGTATGCCTGGTATCCATCGCTTCCGCCACCGGGGTCGGACTGACATCATTGATTGCCCGCACACTTGGTGCCGGCGATATGAAAAGGGCAGACAATATTGCCTGGCATGGAGTTTTGATATGTCTCATATATGGTTTGCTGGCAATGGTTGTGGCCCGATTCTATCTCAGTGATCTTTTATATCTGGTTGGCTGTACACCGGACTTGTTCTTCATGATAAAAGAATACCTGCAGATCATTTTATTTGGATCCATTTTTATTTTTGTCCCAATTATTTTGAGCAGTGTGATCCAGGGGGAAGGCAACACTTTTTTACCTATGATCATCGCATTGACCGGAATTCTGATCAATGTTGCCCTGGATCCGCTTTTGATTTTTGGCTTCGGTTCGATCAAAGGAATGGGGCTTAATGGCTCAGCACTGGCTACGGTACTGGCTCAGATCATTTGTTCCTTACAGGTAATAATGGCTATTATACACAGCAAGGACCATATGGATTGGCGTCTCAGACATTTTAAGTTTAGATTTACGGTGATCCAGGATATCTTTAAGGACGGCTTTCCTACGATCATCATGGAGTTAGTGGGCGTTTTCGTTATGGCGGTATTGAATAAGGTGTTGATCGGATATGGCAACCATGCGATTGCTGCACTGGGAATTTTTTTGAGGAGCAGGTCATTCTTTTATATGCCGGTATATGGCCTGACGCAAGGTGCAATGCCTATTGCCGGATTTGCATATGGCAGCGGGAATCTGGATCGGGTCAAAGAGGTCTTGGTGAAAACTTCTGTATTGGCTGCTTTTTTCACTATAGGAGCTTTCATCGTGATGCAATATGAATCCTATTGGATCATTGGCTTATTTTCCAAGGATGATACACTGACTTCCATGGGTATGTCTTGTATGCGCCTGGGTACAATATGTATGCCGTTTATGGGACCGATCGTTATTCTCTATACCGTATTGCAAGCGATTGGCAAAGGAGCCGCAGCGATGTGGTTTTCATTAATCAGAAATTTATTGGTTTTTTATCCTCTGATCATTATTTTGCCGCAATATTTTGGCCTCAACGGAGTCTGGCTGGCTTTTTCCTTGTCTGAATTACTGGCCTTTATCCTGTCGGTTTTCTTTTTTATCTGGCTATGGAGACAATTGCAAGTGAAAAATAAACTCCGGTTTATTATGTTGTTAAACTTTCATTATTTATGGAAGCGGACCACAGACTGGCTGAAATTTTGACGCCTGCGCTATCTGGTTTGACATATGGAACGGGCAGCTATTATTCCGGAAGCGCTGGCCTGTATCAGACCTCGGGTAACGCCTGCTCCATCGCCAATAGCCCAAAGGCCTTTGATATAAGTTTGTAAAGAGTTATCAAGCTCAGGCCGGGCAGAATAAAATTTTGCCTCAATGCCATACAGTAAAGTGTGATCGCAGGCAACACCGGGCATCACTCGATCCAGGGCTTCAAGGCATTCTTTGATGCCAACCATATAGCGATGCGGCAGTACTAATGACAGATCACCGGGGACGGCGCCTTTCAGTGTCGGGATCACCACACTTCTTTGCAGACGACTGTCGGTTGAGCGGCGGCCGCGTTTAAGATCACCGTAGCGCTGCACGATGATACCTTTGCTGAGCATATTAGCGAGGCTGGCAATGGAACGTCCGTACAGGATCGGCTTGTCAAAGGGCGCAGTAAATTCCTGGCTTAGAAGCAGGGCAAAATTGGTGTTGGAACTTTTTTTATCAGCATAAGCATGACCGTTAACCGTAATGATCCCATTCGTATTTTCCATCACCACATAGCCATTGGGATTCACACAAAAAGTTCTGACCAGGTCGTCAAATTCCTTGGTGTTGAAGAATATTTTGGGTTCCCATATATTATCCGTAAACTCCTGCATGGTAACGGCAGGAACTTCTACTCTTACTCCCAAATCAACCTGATTATTTTTCAGGGGGATATTTAGCTTCAAAGCTTGTTCCGAAAACCATTCGGCACCATCTCGGCCGGGGGCTAAAATAACAACCGGCGATTGATAAACCCCTTTGTCTGTCTTTACCCCTTTTACCTGTTTGTTTTTGACCACGACTTCGGTAACACTTTCCCCGGTTTTGATCGTTATCTTTTCCTGCAGTGCCTTATACATGTTGCTTAATACCCTTATCGTGTTCTCAGTTCCCATATGGCGTATCACTGCGGGGACCAAGCGAAGGCCTGCACGGGAAGCTTTCAATTCAAGGTCCTTTACGATCTCATTGTCGCGGCCAAACACCCGATCAGGAGCCCCATGATCAACATAAATTTTATCGGCATATGCAATCAACTGTTCCAGCTTTTCACGCCCGGTATAATTTTGCAGCCAGCCTCCAAATTCAGTTGTCAAAGTCAATTTGCCGTCAGAAAAGGCACCAGCTCCTCCCCAGCCGCTCATGATCGAACAAGGTTTGCACTCAATACAACTGGGTGTGCTGCTGCCAATGGGACAGTGTCTTTTATCAACTGGCTTGCCTTTTTCCAGTATAAGGATATTGTTGATGCCTGACCTGATTAGTTCCAACGCAGAAAAAATACCTGCCGGTCCGGCGCCGACAATAATAACATCATAGTTCGGCATCAAAGTATTCCCCCCATAACTTGTGATTCTGCTGTTCGCTATGATTATAACACACCGTAAAAAGGGATTCCTGAAAATAACATGTATCATAGGGTTATTGTTGCTATAATAAATAAAAACTTACGAGGAAACAAAATGATCGGTAATATTTTTTTGATCTGGGGACAAGATCCTTATTTGGTAGAAGAAAAAACAGCAGATCTTATTAATCAAATCAATCTGCACCGCGGGGAAGAAGTGGAAACGATCTTTCTGGATGCCGATGAGATCAGCGCAGCGCAGCTGGCAGAGACACTGGAGTTCACTCCGTTGTTTTCCCTGGACAGGATCATCATTTTCAAGCGTCCCTTCTGGCTGACGAAAAGCAAGCGTAAAAACAACAAAATTGAAGAAATCGCCAGGGTATGGAGCAATTATTTACAGACAGCGTCAAAGGAACAATTCATTATTATGACCGCGGAAGAGTATGCGCCGGCCAATGTTGTCATCAAAGCATTCGGCCAATCCCTGCAAGTGATCGAATGTAAAAGCCTGGAACCGCTGCAGTTGAAAAAATGGGTGAGTGACCAATTTTCTAGCAGAGGTGCAAAAATCGATGATAAAGTACTCTTTCTTTTATCATCTACCGGGCAGGATATGTATTATTTGAAGAACTTGATCGAAAAAGTCTGTCTGATTGCTGAAGGACGGAAAATTACTCAGGAAGATTTTGATGAAGACCTTATCAAAGTTGAAAATACTACGATTTTCAAAGTTACTGATGAATTGTTAAAGCGAAATGCCAGGACTGCCATTACCAATTTACACAAGTACGTGGATCAGCAACAGCCTTTGATCGTAGCTTTATTTATGATCATCAGGCAATTCATCAACTTTGGCAAGGTAAAGTATTTCAAAGAGAAGGGCTATGCCAGCAAGGAAATTGCTGATCACACAAAATTACAGGGATTTCAAATACGCAATATGGAGAAATATATAGATAATTTTACGGATAAAGAATTAAAAGAAGTATTTGCTGCCTGTCTGCAGGCTGATAAAGACATTAAAAGGACCGGAAAGGACAATCTGCTGATAATTGAAACGTTGATTTATGAAATATGTCTGCGAAAATAGTTTTAGATTATGATAGTAAATAAAAAACCTGCCGCAAGACAGGTTTTGTTTTATTCTGCTATTTTATTGAGCTTTTTGCTTAAAGCTGATTTTTTTCGTGCTGCCGTATTTTTATGAAGAATCCCTTTGTTGATACTCTTATCGATCAGGGAGGTTGCCTGTAACAAATTTTCCCTGGCTGTTTCTACATCAACTTCGTTTTGACTAAGAGAATCTTCGAATTTCTTAATAGATGATTTTAATTTGGATTTATAAGATTTATTTCTCAGACGATTTGCTTCTGCAGTTCTAGCTCTTTTAGCTGGCGTTTTGCTTTTTGCCACAATTTCACCTCCTCGAATTTTCGTCAACAGAAATACTATAGCACTCCCAAAAATAAATTGCAATAAAAAGGGCGGTTTTTTCCTTGGCGGGGGATCGTGTTCTACTCTCAGGTGCTCAGCCATAAATATTAAGGAGGTCAAACACGGAAGGGTGGGACAGGATGACTAATAATTTGGCGGTTTTTATCAAAAGTTTCATATTTACACAAATTTTTATTTTTTGTTTGATTGCCGGCGTTAGCATTGATATCAATAGTTATTATTTGACCCATAATCCCATTAAACAAGCAGAAAACATCATCAGGCCTTTAAGTAATATTTCCATGGATGAAAAGATATGCCGGGAATTGTTCAAAAAAACCAGTTTTTTTCTGGCCGGCAGTAACAATAATATAAATGCCAGGGATTATATTTACAGGCAAATGCCCCAGCAGTTTTTAACAGCTAATATACAGGCATTAGCGTACTCGGAAGCTGAATATATCCAAACTGACGCCAGCAGACAGGACACCAAGATGGAAGTGCCTGCAATCGATTTGCCGGAGACAAGAATCAATACGCAGGCAGTTGATTATGAACAATTAAAAAAATATAAGGTGGTATTGTATTGCACTCACAGCAGTGAAAGCTATATTCCCGACAGCGGAAAAGCGACGCTGAATGGAGGCAGATATGGACTGATAAATAAAGCAGCAGCGCAGATTTCCAGCAGTTTGAGCCAAAAGGGGATAAAAGCTGAGTATATTAAAACCATCCATGATTATCCGGATTATAATCTGAGTTATACAAATTCACGGACTACTGTCAAAAAAATAGTAAATTCAAATAAACCAAATTTATGGCTATTTGATATACATCGTGACAGTATACCAGGACTGACTGAAGCTGAGAGAGTCAAAATCAAAGGTAAAAATGCGGCACCGATCCTTATTATCGTTGGCACAGATGAAAGGAAGGAACACCCGAATTGGAAAAAGAATTTAGCCTTTGCTGAACAAATTGCTGCTGCCGGAGAGAAAAAATATCCAGGTCTGATAAAGGGGATCAGAACCAAAGCAGGAACTTATAATCAGGAATTCCACACCCAAAGCTTGCTTTTGGAATTGGGAAGTGATTATAATTCAATGGCAGAGGCCAGTTACTCCGCAGAACTGTTAGCAGATATCCTGCTGGAAATGCTTAAGGAGGAAAATTCGTGATTAGATTAGGGCGCTATCTGGCTTTATTTATATTATTCATATTGGTTGTCGCTGCTTTAAATATAAGTAACGGAGCCATCAACCAATTGACCGGTGAGAATCGCCAGGCCATAATTGGCGCTGATTATAAGCAGGATAATATATGTTTCTATATCATGGGGCAAGGTTATGTTTATGAGCGGGACGAGTTATCTGGGATTGTGCGTACAGCTGAAAGAAGCAGCCGTCAACTGGTGGAAAGCATCATGCAGTATTCTATCAGGTACGTGAAAATATTTCAGGCCGTTTTTCTGCAATAGAAATGATCGGCAAAAGTAAACAATGTTTTAAGGGGTAGTCCCCCTTTTTCTTTGTGCTTCAAAAATTATTCGAAAGTTTTTCATTCTTCTGAACGGATTTAATAACTAACCCTGGCAGAATCAAAATGACTCGCCAAGTCTTGCATGGAATTACCCCAAGAATAATTTTATAATCCCTGTTGAATCGGTTATAATTTATTGCAAAGTTTTTTAAAACTAACCGGAGGTTTTTACGTGCAGAGCAGAATTAGAAATTTTAGCATCATCGCGCATATCGACCATGGGAAGTCTACTCTGGCTGACCGCTTGCTGCAATTTACCGGAGCCTTGACCGAACGGGAAATGAAGGATCAGTTTTTGGATAAGATGGACCTGGAACGGGAAAAAGGCATTACGATCAAGCTGCAGCCGGTTAGGTTGAACTATCAGGCCAGAGACGGGCAGCATTATATCATCAACTTGATCGACACACCGGGCCATGTGGATTTTTCCTATGAAGTATCCAGAAGCCTGGCCTCTTGCGAAGGGGCGCTTTTAGTGGTCGATGCCACCCAGGGGATCGAAGCGCAAACCCTGGCCAATGTATATATGGCCATGGATCTCAATCTGGAAATCATCGGGGTGGTCAACAAAATTGATCTGCCCGGAGCGGAACCGGAATTGGTGAAAGAAGAAATGGAAAACGTTTTAGGTATCGACCGCAACGATATAATACCCATATCTGCCAAATTAGGAATCGGTATTGAAGAAGTACTGGAGTCTATCGTCCAACATGTACCCGCCCCTAAGGGAGATGAAAATGGCTCCCTGCAGGCTTTGATTTTTGATTCCTATTTTGATCCTTACAAAGGTGCGATTTGTTATATAAGGGTTATGTCCGGCCAGGTTTCTAAAGGGGAAATCATCAAAATGATGTCTTCCGGCAAAGAATTCGAAGTGATAGAAATAGGTGTGTTTTCGCCATTTATGACCGAAGTCGAGGGATTGAAAGCTGGTGAAGTGGGATACCTGGCAGCAGGGATCAAGAACGTGGCAGATACCAAAGTTGGAGATACAGTAACGTCAGCTGCCGATTCTGCAGTCAAGCCTTTGGCAGGTTATCAGGAAGTAAAACCGGTGGTTTATTGCGGTCTTTACCCGCTGGAAAATAATGATTTTGAACGATTGCGGGAAGCTTTGGAAAAATTAAAATTAAATGACGCTTCCTTATTATATGAACCGGAAACTTCAGATGCGTTAGGTTTTGGTTTTCGCTGCGGATTTCTGGGATTATTGCACCTGGAGATCGTTAAAGAACGACTGGAAAGGGAGTATAACCTGAGTTTGCTGGCTACTGCCCCCAGCGTTATCTATAAAATAGCTTTGACGGATGGCAGCGAGGTATTGGTGCAAAATCCGAATCACTGGCCCTCCCCGCAGAGAATAGACGGGGTGATGGAGCCGTATGTCAAAGCAGTTATTATGGTACCCAACGATTATGTTGGGAGCGTTATGGAACTCTGCCAGGAAAAACGAGGCCAGTTTATAAACCTGGAATACCTGACCACCCATCGGGTGATGGTAAATTATAAATTACCTTTATCAGAAATATTATACGATTTTTTCGACGGGTTAAAGTCGAGGACCAAAGGGTATGCCTCTCTTGATTATGAAATCAGCGGCTTTGAAGTTTCCGACCTGGTGAAAATGGATATCATGCTGAATGGAGAGATCGTGGATGCCCTCAGCTTTATCGTACACAAGGAAAAAGCCACTTACCGGGCGCGGGCGATCGTTGAAAGACTGAGGAAGATCATACCGCGGCAGATGTATGAAGTGGTGATACAAGCGGGGATAGGTTCCCGAATCATAGCCCGGGAAAGCATTAAAGCTTTGCGGAAGGATGTATTGGCCAAATGCTATGGCGGAGATATCACCCGCAAGAAAAAACTGTTGGAGAAGCAAAAAGAAGGTAAGAAACGCATGAAACAAATCGGCCACATAGAAGTGCCTAAAGAAGCTTTCATGTCCGTATTGAATATTAAGGATTAACGAAGAGGGAATATTAGTGGCAATAATAAACCAGCACAAAAAAGCCATCGGGATTTATGTACATATTCCCTTCTGCCAAAAAAAATGTTACTACTGTGATTTTTATTCCCTTCCTGATATCGAAGAAAGTCTGATCGATGAATACTGCCAGGCCGTTGCCGCGGAGATAAAAATGGTTTCCAGCACGATGGATGACCTTTTAGTGTCTACCATTTTTCTGGGGGGAGGAACTCCAAGTTTATTGTCTGCCTGGCAGGTAAATACGATTCTGCAGCAAGTCAAAGCTTCGTTCCCCGTTTCAGCAGATGTTGAAATAACCATAGAAGCCAACCCTGCCACGATAGATCTTCCCAAATTTGAGCAATATCTGATAACAGGCGTCAATCGGATCTCATTGGGGGCTCAGAGCTTTCATGATGAAGAACTGCAGGTTTTAGGCCGCGTACATAAAGCAAAAGATATTTTTGATGCTGTTCAAATCTTTCATAAATGCGGATTTAAAAACTTCAATCTGGATTTAATTTATGCGATTCCCGGCCAGTCAAATAAAAGCTGGGAGGCCAATTTACATAAGGCCATAGAGCTGGAACCAGCACATATATCTGCCTATTTGCTGCAGCTGGATCCGGAAACCGTAATGGGGAAAAGGGTTGCAGCCAAACTTCTTGTGCTGGCAGATGAAGATTCAGAGGCAGAGATGTATGATAGAACCGTTGAAATATTAACTGACGGAAATTTCCGGCAATATGAAATTTCTAATTTCAGCGTGCCTGGCTATGAATGCCGGCACAATTTATCTTACTGGCGAAGTATTAATTATTTGGGATTCGGTGCCGGTGCGGTAAATTTTGTAAACTCCCGGCGTTTTATGAATGATCCGAATGTACTCCAATATATTAATAGGATAAGATCCGGAAACCAACCCCTTACAAAAGAATTGGAAAATATGTCTCCAAGGGAAAGACTGGCTGATGCAATGGTTTTAGGACTGCGTCTTATTGAGGGAATTAATATAGAAGAGATCAATGACCGCTTCGACACAGATATTATGGAAGAATATAACCGGGAGATTCAAGAGAATATAGAAAAAGGACTGCTGATTTTGAAGAATGGTCAGTTATCTTTGACCAGAAGGGGATATTTCATCTCTAACCAGGTTCTTTGCCATTTTATTGCATGATTTGTATGCTTGACAAAGAAACTTACAGATGATACTTTTTAGGAAATACTATTAGCACTCATCTAGTGAGAGTGCTAACAGACGGGTGAGATAAATTGACTTTGGACGAAAGAAAACGACGAATATTAGAATCAATTGTAAAGGACTATGTGGAAACTGCAGAACCGGTTGGCTCGCGCGCGGTAGTCAAAAAATATGCACTGAATATCAGTTCAGCCACAGTAAGAAACGAAATGGCTGATTTGGAAGATATGGGATATTTGGAACAGCCCCACACGTCCTCTGGCCGGATCCCCTCAGAGAGCGGTTTTCGCTACTATGTTGACTATATAATGGAGAAACAGCAATTATCAAATGAAGAGATAGAAATGCTGGATCAATTGGTAGATGATAATGCGGATGAATTAAATCAGTTTATCGGCAGGATCGGTTATTTTCTGTCGCAGGTTACGAACTATGCTTCTTTTGTAGTGGTGCCATCGGTTAAGTTTAAAGAATTCAGGTCCATCCAATTGATCCCTCTGGAAAAAGAAAAGGCCTTGATACTTTTGGTAACCGATACGGGTATGATCATTCACCGGAGAATAGATGTCCCTCCTTCGGTTGTTCAGGAAGATTTAGAACACATAGGCCGGATATTCAATCAGGTTTTCAGAAACAAAAAGATCAGTGACATCAATCGCAGTGATCTACAGTATCTGAGGGAAAGCCTGAAGCTGAAACGGAGGATCGTAGACCGGGCTTTAGAGGAAATAGACGACTTGTTGAAAAACACCAATGATGAAAAACTATTGGTCAGCGGGACACTTAATATTTTAAATGAACCTGAATTCAAAGATCTTGATAAATTGCGCAGGATATTACGCCTGCTGGAAGCCAGTGATGTTTTTAAAGATATTATCCCGACCAACATCGGTGAAGAAGTAGATATAACCATCGGTCATGAGAATAAAATAGAGGATATAAAAGATCTCAGCCTGGTCTATGCTGGTTATAAATCTTATGGGGAACCTGGGGCAATTGGTCTGCTAGGTCCGGTAAGAATGGAATACTGGAAAGCAGCCGGGACTGTGGATGCAGTTTGCAGGGCTATTGAAAAACGAATGAAATCCAAAAAGGAATAAAACTGAAAAACCAATCCACATAATGAATGGGCAGGAGGAAAAATGGGCGAGAATAATTCTGCAAACAGCTACAAAGAAGACCGCTTTGAAACCTTATTGAATAATGCCGGAGCAGCAAGGGTTATAGCCCGCACTGTTGAAGGCACCATCGGTCCGAAAGGGCTTGACGTAATGATGATTGATAATTTTGGTGATGTAGTTGTTACCAATGACGGAGTAACAATTTTAAAGCTGATGGATGTTTCCCACCCGGTTGCTCAAATGATCATCAATGCCGCCCGGGCGCAGCAGTCTGAAGTAGGTGACGGAACTACTACGGCGGTGATCATTGCCGGGGCTTTGATTGCTGAGGGAGCCGAACAGGTATTGAAGGGAGTTCCGGTCACCAGAGTAATAACAGGAATAAAAATGGGGATCGAAAAAGCTTTGGTGCTCTTGGAGACAAAAACCTTACCGGTCACCAATTCGAAGGATCCAATGCTGCGTAATATTGCTCTCATTGCAGGACGTGGGTATGATGACCTGGCCGGGATGGTGATTGCTGGAGCAGCGAAAATGGGCTTCGAACGTTTAAGTGACCAGGATTATAAATTTCCTGATGCGGTAATTGCCAAAGAATTTGCTGATAACAAAGTAATTCCCGGCATTTTGATCAACCGGTTGCCGATCAGTAAAGATATGCCCCAAACTGTAACGGAAGCTAAAATATTAGTCGTGGATGATGCATTGAAACCGGAAGAAACTGAAGGACAGGCGCTGAGAACCGAGGCTGGATTCAGTCACTATCTGCAGGCCCGGGAACGATTCATTGACAATCTGGGTAAACTACCGGAACTGGGTATTAATGTAATTATAGCAAGTGGTGCCATCGATGATATGGGTGAACATATTTTATCTGAGGCTGGCATTTTAGCCATACAAAGGGTGTCCGGAAGAGAGATCGAAAGAGTATGCAGTCATACAGGTGCCCGCAGGATCAGAAGAAATGTATTGAACCGCGATAAGGAAAACCTCAAAAATTACTTGGGCGCTGCCGAACAGGTTATAGCAGATGAAAAACTGGAGCATACATATATACTGTGCGGAAAAGGGAAGGAATGGGTAACCTTATTGATTGGAGCAGCAACGGAGGAGGTCGTTGATGAAAGAGAGAGGATGGCTAAAGATTCAGCTGCTTCCGTGCAGGCTTCCATAAAAGGTGGTATTGTCCCTGGCGGGGGAGCGATTGAAGTCTGGATAGCGAGTGAATTGGATGCCTTGGCCGGAGAACACTCGGGTATGGAAAGCTATGGGATCTCATGTGTAAAAGAGGCTCTGTTAAAACCCTTTTACTGCATGGCTGTCAATGCAGGATTTAATCCCCTGGAAAAGTTGGGAGAAGTCTGCGAGGCACAAAAGAAAGAACAATCATCCTGCTTTAGTTTTGATTGTGAAAGCGGGAAAATTATCGATATGCTGACTGCTGGGGTAGCCGATCCGGCTTTGGTCAAAGCGTATGCATTCAAAGCGGCCGGAGAAGTTGCTGCTGCTGTGCTGCGAATTAACGCTGTGATAAAGATGCAATCAGACAATGCTGATTTAAATATAAATTCCCAGGATTAGAGGTGAGATAAATGACTGAAAAAGAATTGGACGAAGTAATCAGTAACAGCGATGTGCCGGAAGCATCACCGGAGAAAGATGAAATCAAACGCCTGGAAACTGAATTGGCTAAGAGTCAGGATGAGGCGCAAAAAAACCGGGACTTATATCTCCGCTTACTGGCTGATGTGGAAAATATGAAGAAGAGGACAGTAAGGGAAAGGGAAGAATATATACAGTTTGCTACCCTGCCGGTTATCAAAAGGATTTTATCGGTTGTGGATGATTTGGAGAGAGCGTTAGACATGTCTGCCGGTGATCAAAATTACGAAGCGTTGTATAAAGGGGTGGAAATGATCAATAATAGTCTGCACGAGATGCTAAAGGCAGAAGGAGTCGAATCGATTGACGCGCTGGGGAAACCTTTTGATCCTCAGTTCCATCAACCCCTTACAGTAGAGACTGGTTCCGAATATGAGGAGAATACTGTGACTGAAGAATTACAGCGCGGTTATATCATGAAAGGCCGGGTCATCAGGCCAAGTCTGGTTAAAGTAAGCGGTTGATCCAGACGGCAATTAGACGTTAGATAAATAATTTGGAGGTGTTATTTATGGGGAAAGTAGTTGGAATCGATTTGGGAAC
>CAZNPR010000011.1:29442-34735 GCA_964574965.1 uncultured Syntrophomonas sp.
TAAATAATTTGGAGGTGTTATTTATGGGGAAAGTAGTTGGAATCGATTTGGGAACAACCAACTCAGCCATTGCGGTAATGGAAGGAAATGAAGCAGTCATAATAGCGAATGCGGAAGGAGAAAGAATCACTCCTTCAGTAGTAGGCTTTTCAAAAACCAACGAAAGATTGGTAGGAAGAATTGCCAAACGGCAAGCGATCACCAATCCCGAACGGACGGTAGTATCAATAAAAAGGAAAATGGGAACTGATTATACCGTATCAATTGACGGGAAAAAATACACGCCTCAGGAAATATCAGCGATGATTTTGCAGAAGTTAAAAACCGATGCAGAAGCATATCTGGGCCAGCCTATTACGCAGGCAGTTATAACAGTACCGGCTTATTTCACTGATGCTCAGCGGCAGGCTACCAAAGATGCCGGCAAAATAGCAGGGATGGAAGTTCTGCGTATCATCAATGAACCCACGGCTGCAGCTCTGGCTTACGGACTAGACAAAGAAGGGACCCAGACAATTCTGGTTTTTGACCTGGGAGGCGGTACTTTTGACGTTTCCATTTTGGAGATTGGGGATGGCGTATTTGAAGTAAAATCCACCAGCGGGAATAACCGGTTGGGTGGGGATGACTTTGATGACAAAATCATCAATTGGCTGGTCGAAGAGTTCAAAAAAGAACAAGGCATCGACTTAAGAAACGACAAGATGGCCATGCATAGATTAAAAGAAGCAGCAGAAAAAGCAAAACATGAATTATCGGGTGTGATTACAGCTGATATCAATATCCCCTATATAACAGCTACCCAGGAAGGCCCGCTGCATTTGGAAAAAGCACTATCCCGCGCCAAGTTTAATGAAATGACAGCTGATCTGGTCGAAAAGACCATGGGACCTACCAGACAGGCTTTGAAAGACTCAGGATTGAAAGCTGCCGAAATTGATAAAGTGATTCTGGTGGGCGGGTCAACCAGGATCCCGGCTGTGCAGGACGCCATCAAAAACTTCATTGGCAAGGATCCTTTTAAGGGGATCAATCCGGATGAAGTTGTAGCAGCTGGTGCTGCTATACAGGCGGGAGTATTGGCTGGAGATGTAACGGATGTAGTATTATTGGATGTGACTCCGCTATCACTTGGCATTGAAACACTAGGCGGGGTATTTACCAGGATCATTGAAAGAAATACCACCATACCTACAGCGAAAAGCCAAATTTTTACCACTGCGGCTGATAATCAGACATCAGTGGATATTCATGTCCTTCAGGGTGAAAGAAAAATGGCGGAAAGCAATGTTACCCTGGGAAGATTCCAACTGGCAGGGATTGCTCCGGCTCCCCGCGGAGTACCTCAGGTAGAAGTAAAGTTTGATATCGATGTAAATGGCATCGTCCATGTAACCGCGAAGGATATGGCCACCAACAAAGAACAAACGATTACCATTACTTCTTCTACCGGTTTAAGCGACAATGATATTGACCGGATGGTAAAGGATGCAGAAAAATATGCCGAAGAGGATGAAAAGCGACTGCAGGAAATCGAAATACGTAACAATGCTGACAGCATGATGTATCAAGCGGAAAAACTTATCAAAGAAAATTCAGAGCAAATGGATGATGAGACCCGGGAAGCGATCACCAAAGCCAAAGATGATCTGCAGTCTGCTTTAAACGGCAACGATACAGACGATATTAAAGCAAAAACCGAAAATCTGACCCAGTCCGTTTATGCTTTTTCCGCCAAGATGTATGAAAAGGCCAATCCTCAGGGCGACGAAGGAGAAGACTATATAAATACTGATTATTCTACGCCAGATGATGAAGAATATAAATAGTATAGTATAATAATAGTATTTGGTTTAACTGTTAATCCGGAAAACTAAGTTTTCCGGGTTGCCCTTATTTGGAGAAAGGTGGGCATAATGTCGGCAAAGAGGGATTTTTATGAAGTTTTGGGTGTAACAAAAAATGCCACCCAGGAAGAAATTAAAAAAGCGTATCGTCAGATGGCCAGGAAACATCACCCCGATGTAGCCAGAGACGATGAAAACGCGGCAGAAAAATTTAAAGAGATCAATGATGCCTACGAAGTGCTAAGTGATGAACAAAAGAGGGCGGCTTACGACCGGTTTGGCCATGATGCTTTTGACCCCACCCGGAATGGTGCAGGTGGATTCGGCGGTTTTGACGATTTTAACGGTGGCGGCTTTACCGATCTATTTGACTTGATTTTCGGCGGAGCAAATGGAGGCGGACGGCGCAGAAGAGGGCCGCAAAGAGGTGCCGATAAGGAAATGCGTCTGGAGATAAATTTTGAAGATGCAGTTTTCGGTATGGAAAAAGATGTGGAGCTGTCAAGGGTGGAAAAGTGTGAAAAGTGCTCAGGCAACGGGGCTGAACCGGGGACTCCCATCAAGACCTGTCCTGTCTGCCAGGGGAGCGGGCAATCAAAAACTGTACAAAGTACACCTTTTGGACGCTTTGAGACAATGCGCCCCTGTTCCCGGTGCCATGGGGAAGGCAAAGTGATAGAAAAACCTTGCAGTTCCTGTAAGGGAAGCGGGCAGGTAAGAAAAAAACGCAAGATCAATGTCAGAATACCTGCCGGGATCGATACCGGCATGAGGTTAAGGATCCAGGCAGAAGGGGAACAGGGTATCTTTGGCGGTCCACCGGGGGATTTATATATTACGGTCGTTGTCAAACCTCACGCCAAATTTAAGCGAGAGGATAACAATCTGATCACCCGGCTGCAAATCAATTTTGTTCAGGCAGCTTTGGGAACCGAAGTTGAAATACCTTTATTAGGGGGAGCCACCCACACTTTAAAAGTAGAAGAAGGAACACAGCCTGGGGCTGTGATCACGGTTAAAGGCAAAGGGATACCACATTTGAACAGTCAAAGGTGGGGGGATTTAAAAGTTATTATCGATGTGACCATACCTACCAGGCTGACGAAAAAACAAAAAGCGCTGTTAACTTCTTTTTATGAAGACAGCGATGATAAAGAATCCAAAAAAAAACTTTTCGATAAACTCAAGGACGCAATGGGATAGAAAGAGGTTTTATATATGAATTGGAAAGAAGTAAGTGTTTTGACCGAAGGCGCTTGCGCAGAAGCGGTTGCAGGCATTTTTCATCGTTTGGGTTCAGGCGGGGTAGTTATTGAAGATCCACAGGCTGCCCGTCAATATGTAAAAAAAGAGCTTTTTGATGCCAGCACTTTATCCCCTGATTTCCTGGAGCATACTTTTGTAGTCATAAAAGCCTATTTCCATGAAGATCGGCAAGTCCTGGAAGAGCTTAATAACAGTTTGGAACAGGTTAATCAGTGTTTCAATACCCAGTGCCGGGTTTTTATCGATGAAGTCCGGGATGAAGATTGGGAAGAATCCTGGAAGAAATATTACCATACTTTCAAAGTTGGCAATCGTCTGGTTATAAAACCGTCCTGGGAAGATTACCTGGCGAAAGAGAATGAAGAGATCATTGAAATTGATCCCGGGATGGCTTTTGGTACTGGCATTCACGCTTCGACACGGTTTTGTCTGAAATTTATTGAAGAATATATTAAGGGCGGAGAAACAGTCATCGATGCAGGATGCGGTTCCGGAATCCTTTCCATTGCCGCAGCCAAACTGGGTGCCCGAAGAATAACGGCGATCGAAATTGACGATGTAGCCGTTAAAGTGGCCAAAGAGAATGTTATTCTCAATAAACTGGAAGATATCATCGAAGTAAAAGCAGGTGATGCGACCGAAGAACTTCAAACACATAAAGCAGACGTTATTTTGGCCAATATAACAGCGGATGTAATAAATTTACTTATTCCTCATGCTTCCCAGTCACTGGACAAAGGCGGCTGGCTTTTTGCCTCCGGTATTGTCGACAGTCGTTTCCCCGGCGTTCAAAAACAACTGCAGGCATATGGCTTTACGCTGGAAAAAATACTGACAGATGTAGATTGGGTAGGCGTGGCAGCACATAAAGCATAAGCGTTTGTCTTAAGATTACAGGTGGTGCGAAAGGAGTGTTGCTGATTGCACCGCTTTTTTGTGACAGCAGACACCATTCGGGACAACTTTATAGAGCTAGATACAGAACAATCGCATCATATTCTTAAGGTCCTGAGGTTGAAACCGGGAGATTTTTTGGAATTGTTTGATGGTGCGGGAAATGAATTTTTATGCAGGATGCACAGCCAAAGAAATGGTTCGGTACTGGCAGAAGTACAAAAGAGAGAATTTCGTGCCAATGAGCCTTCGACCCGGGTGATCTTAGCGCAAGGAATTGCCAAAGGCGATAAAATGGATTATGTTATTCAAAAAGCTGTTGAAATAGGGGCTTTTGCCATTATCCCCTTTGTTAGTGAAAGAACGGTAGTAACACTCGAACAACAAAAAGCGGAGCAGAAAAACAAACGCTGGCAGAATATTGCCCGAGAGGCCTGTAAACAATCCAGGCGCAATATGATTCCGGAAGTTGGGCCCATCATGCAGCTGCCGCAGTTATTGGACACTTTACGGGAAAAACGTGCAGTTATGCTCTATGAAGGCGAAGAAAAAGTTGGCTTACGGGATATACTGGTCAAGTATAAAGATAGTCTCAGTGCGCAGAGCATTACGATCATCGTCGGCCCCGAAGGCGGATTTTCCCCTCAAGAAGCCCAAAGGGCGGAAAATAATAATATCTCTATAGCCGGGCTTGGTTCCAGGATTCTGAGAACAGAAACGGCCGGGCTGGTAGCTGCCAGTATCATCTTATATGAGGGGGGAGATCTGGGGTAACCCCCCAACAGGAAAGAGGGCATTAACCTTGAAAAAAGCAGCTTTTCACACATTGGGATGCAAAGTCAATGCAGTGGAAACTGAACAGCTGATCGAGTCCTTTATGCAAAAAGGTTATGAGATCGTTCCTTTTGAGGAAAGAGCTGATATTTATATTATCAACACTTGTACGGTGACCCATGTGAGTGACCGTAAATCCAGGGCAATGATCCGTCGGGCTGTCAAACGGAATCCTCAGGCCATTGTGGCAGCTGTGGGATGTCTTGCGCAAACCGACAGTGATCAGCTGGCATCTATCAACGGGGTAGATATCGTGGTCGGCAATCGGGATAAGGACCGTCTGGCGGAGATCATTGAAAAGTGTAATTTCGAGCTCGCACGGCCGGTCATTCATATTCCGCCCATCCGCAGCAGTGATGCATTAAAAACGGTATTTTATACTCAATTGCATGAAAAGACTCGGGCTTTTATCAAGATCCAAGATGGTTGTCAGAGCTTCTGCTCTTATTGCA
>CAZNPR010000011.1:34835-39633 GCA_964574965.1 uncultured Syntrophomonas sp.
ACTCGGGCTTTTATCAAGATCCAAGATGGTTGTCAGAGCTTCTGCTCTTATTGCATTGTCCCTCAGACTCGCGGGCCAGTCAGAAGTAAGACTCCCATGCAGGTTGTAGAAGAAATAACACAATTAATAACGCTGGGTTATAAAGAAATTGTATTGACCGGCATTCATACCGGTGCCTATGGGACTGATTTAAAAGATACTGATTTAGCTTCACTTTTATTATTGATCATTGATCAGGTCAAAGCAGACTATCGCATTCGTCTCAGTTCCCTGGAGCCATTGGAGATCAACCCACAGTTGCTTGAAATCATGGCCGGGCACCGCCAAATATGCCGGCATCTGCATGTGCCGCTGCAAAGCGGCAGTGATCGTATTTTGGAATTAATGAACCGCAGGTATAATAGAAAATATTATCAGGATTTGATCTTTCGTATAGCTGACAAAATACCGGGTATTGCCATTGCCGCTGATGTGATGGTCGGTTTTCCCGGAGAAACCGAAGCAGATTTTGCTGAAACCAAAGATCTTTTAGAGACATTGCCGATTTTCTCGCTGCATGTATTTAAGTACTCACCCAGGCCTGGAACCAAAGCGGCTTTGATGAAGCCTGCAATCAATGAACAGATAAAAACCGAACGCAGTGAAATACTGCTCAATTTGGCGGCTGAGAAAAGAGAAAGCTTTATGAAATCCATATTGAACCAGGAGTTGGAAGTGCTGGTGCAGCAGCAAGTGAGTAAAAATACTTATGAAGGTTTAACAGATAATTATTTGGCGATCCAGTTTCCGGCGACTGAAAACTTGATCGGCAGTATGGTTCATGTAGTTGCGGGGAAGATACAGGATGGTACAGTTAAAGGGAAAATAAACCCTGAGGACAGCTTGTGAAGCTATTTTGATATCTTTTTTCAATATATGATGCAAAGATGTTTTTATTTGGGCAAACTTCTGGTAGAATCTTTACTATAAGTATTTCTTCAACTGTTAGTTTATTAAGGAGGTGACAAGAACTATGGAAGATTGCCTTTTTTGTAAAATAGCAGCCGGAGAGATTCCAGCCACTAAGGTGTTTGAGGATAATCAGCTGATCGCGTTTAAGGATATAAATCCAAGCGCGCCGGTACACATATTATTGATTCCTCGCGAGCATATTGTTTCGTTAAATGAAGTTGATGCAAACCACCTTGAATTATTGGGACACATACAATTTGTTGCGGCCCAGGTGGCGAAGAAAATGGAAATTGATAAAGCGGGTTACCGTTTAGTAAATAATAACGGATACCAGGGTGGGCAGGAGATTCCGCACCTGCATTATCACTTGCTCGGCGGCAGGACGATGAACTGGCCTCCAGGCTAATCTTGACTGCAGACGCTGGTGATAGTAAAATGAAATGGCATTTATTCACACCCTAGCTGAGATGAGGGGAGGGAGACCATGAGTGAAGTAAAAGTCGGAAAAAATGAATCCCTTGACAGTGCTCTAAAGAGATTTAAGCGTTCCTGCCAAAAATCAGGAGTATTGCAGGATATAAGAAAACATGATCATTATGAAAAACCAAGTGTAAAGAAAAAGAAAAAATCTGAAGCAGCGCGGAAGAAAAAGAAATTCTAATAAGAAATTGCTGCTTGGTAGTCATATTCAAAAAGTCTGGTAAGCTAGCTTGCCAGGCTTTTAATATTAAGAGGTGTTGGGATATGTCTTTTATGAATAGTGGGATGCAGAATAAAAAACAGAAAAAGGTTGTCACCGCGATCGTTATTGTGGTTGTTATATCCTTCTTAATGAGTATTATAGCTTTCGCCATGTGAAAAATGGTTTATCCCAGGTGAATTTGATGCCGGCTTTCAGCAGCCGGCATTTTTTATTCGAAAATTGCGACAATTATCATAAAAGGTTAAAATCAAAATGGTGGTGATTTTAATGCTTAAACTAAGTAAATTGCCGAAAAAATATCTGGATGTTATAGAAACGGTATTCAGTGATTTTGAAGGTGCGATTGTCATTGATGAGAATGGCAAAATATTGATTTTCACAGATCATTATGCACGTGAAACCGGTTTTAAAAAAGAGGATGTAGTCGGGAAAAGGGTAGATGAAGTATTTCCTACCACCCGTATGATGGAAGTACTCAGGACCGGGAAACCGATTATAGCTGATATATGGTATCTGCATGGGAAGTCACAAGTAGTTAGCCGTGTTCCCATCACTGTTAATGGTGAGATTATAGGAGCAGCAGGATTTAATGTATTCCGTTACATTGACGATGCAAAAGGCTTTGCAAAACGGTTGGATCATCTGTCCTCAGAACTTAAATATTATAAAGAAGAAGTAAAAAGGCTATCGGCAGCAAAATATTCCTTGAATTCAATCATTGGCAATAGTGAAGGCATCCAGGAAGCCAAGATGCGAGTGAGAATAGCGGCACCATCCACCTCTCCCATACTGATCACAGGGGAAACGGGAACCGGCAAAGAACTCTTTGCTCATGCCGTACATCAAGAAAGCTCGAGAAGAGATCTTCCTTTTATCAGAGTGAATTGCGCAACAATACCCTCGAATTTAATAGAATCAGAGCTTTTCGGCTATGAAGAAGGAGCGTTTACCGGGGCAAGAAAAAGCGGTAAACCAGGAAAATTTGAATTAGCTAACCGGGGGAGTATCTTTTTAGATGAAATATCTGAATTGTCTGCCCCGGCCCAGGCACAGTTTTTACGGGTCTTACAGGAAAAAGAAATCGAGCGGATCGGAGGAACTTCCAGTATCAGAGTTGACGTCAGGGTAATTTCAGCAACCAATCGCTCCTTGCCTGAATTAGTTAAAGAAGGAAAGTTTCGCAGCGATCTTCTCTTTAGGCTGGATGTCTTTCCCATTTTTATTCCGCCTTTAAGAGAGAGGATAATCGATATCGATCCAATATGCGAGCATTTTATTAAACAATATAATAGCGAAAATGGGACAAGAATTACTGGCTTAAGCACGGAGGCACTGGGGGCTTTATATGATTATCATTGGCCTGGCAATGTGCGGGAACTATACAATATTATTGAGAGGAGCTGCATAGATGCCGGAGATGGTGAAATCTCCATTGATAATCTTCTGCGTTTTGCAGAACGGTTTGAAAATATAAATAATATCAAAGCATACCGGGGATTTGATATTGAAAAAGCTAAAATGGAGGCCGAAAAGGTCACGATTCAACGGGCATTAAAAAAAACGCATAATAATCGTACCAAAGCTGCAGAATTACTAGGTATCAGCCGAAGTGCGCTGTACTATAAAATTAATCAGTATAATATTCTACTGGATGAATAATCAGAAAATTTTGTATTGTTAAAAAAGTAAAACGATTGTGTTTATTTTGCTACACTATCAATGCCGCAAATTTATATATCTAATATAAAAACTGTTCAGAAATCTGCACACTAATAATACCAGTCTATTCAACAAAACCAAATAAAGGCCAGTTTTAGTTGCTGGCACGTTTATTGCTACTCTTTCTTGCTAGCAGTATGTACTGTTAGAAGGAGGGGTTAATATGAGTAAAAAGTATCTTGATACAGAGAAGAACTATTCCTCGTGGCAGGAGGAATACAAGAGCAAATTGACCAGTGCAGAGGAGATTGCGAAACTCGTCAGGAATAATGATGTGGTTATGGTGGCAGGCGGCATAAACATTCCCCACGATTTTTCAGTTGAAGTAAGCAAAAGAGCTGAAGACTTAAGGAATGTTACTATCTGCCTGGGACTGGCCTTAAAGATGTATGATTACATGCAGCCGCAATTCAAAGAACACTTCCGTATAGAAACACCTTTCGTCGGGCCGGTGGAGAGGATGTGCCTTGACTGGAATACTGCCGAATATATCCCGGTCCATCTTAATCAGCTGGAACCCTGGATGGCTTATAGAAAACCGCGAATTGTAGGTTTTTCGGTTACACCGCCAGATGAAAATGGCTATATGAATCGCTCATGTTTCGGCGGACTTGTCCCAAGGCCAAGCATTGCTGAAGCAAATATGGTTTTTGCGGAAGTAAACAAGAACCTGCCCTGGTTGAATGGTGATGCTTTAAAAATCCATGTCTCTGAAATCGATTATTTATATGAATCAGATGCTGCACCGACAGAGATTCCTGAAATCCCCATAACTGATATAGAAAGAAAAATTGCTGGTTATATAGCTGATTTGATACCGGATGGAGCTACGATTCAATTGGGTCTGGGAGGACTTGCCAATGCTATAGGCTATTTTTTAAAAGAAAAAAAGGATTTGGGTGTTCATTCAGAAGTTATTCAGAATTCGTTTATTGAATTAGTCCAGTCCGGGGTTGTCAATAACTCCAAGAAAAGCCTTCACCCCGGGCAACTGGTAGCGACTTTCTGCGTCGGCGACAGGAAATTATGGGATTTTTGCGATCATAATGAGGAATTTCTCTTTACTGAAGTCGCCTATAATAACGATCCTTATGTAATCGGGAAAAATGACAACCTGATTTCAGTAAACAATGCTTTGACAATGGATTTAACAGGGCAGGCAGGTTCTGAATCGATTCGTCACCGTCAATACAGCGGAACCGGCGGGCAGGTTAATTTTGTTACCGGGGCAAATTTCTCCAAAGGCGGCAAAAGCATTATGTCCTTGAACTCTACATTTAAAGATAAGGAAGGCAAACTGAAATCAACCATCGTACCTTTTATTCCTCCCGGAACGATCGTAACGACTTCCAGGAATGATGTGGAGTATATTATTACCGAATTTGGTGTTGTGAACGTGAGATACCAGGGAGTATCGCAGAGGGT
>CAZNPR010000012.1:0-39187 GCA_964574965.1 uncultured Syntrophomonas sp.
CCAATCTATCCTCCTCTAATTACTTCCTGTTGGGGCAAACTGATTTGATCATGGTTGGCGAGGACTTAGCCCGTAGAGATATGAATCTATTAAGCGATTTTATATTAAGAAATCGTTTCCTGCGCCCGGATAGTTATATGGTATTAGCGGTGCATGAAGCGCCTGAGAAACTGCTTGATAAACCTATGCCATTAACAGCATTTTCAGCGTTCGGTATTACCAACCTGCTTGATAATAATGAAGTTCGCGAAGGCGTTTTTGTCCCCGTAACAATGTTCGATTTTTTAGGATGTTTAAGTACCGCCGGTATTCAGCCAGTATTGCCGCAAATATCTCTTTCTGCAGGCAAACTTGGCCTGAAAGGAACCGCCGTTTTTAAAGAAAGGAAATGGGTCGGTTCACTGAATGAAGAAGAAAGCCGGGGCTACCGTTGGCTGCATTACAAAACCAAGCACGGGGGCATGTTGATGATTGATTCTCCTGTAGATAAACACGCAATATTGCTGGAGGTTAATAATTTTTCCAGTAAGATCCGTCCGGTCATTGATAATGATCAGCTGAAATTTAAAATAACCGTTGATACTTCGTTACATCTTTACGAACAGAGTGGATCCGGCAACCTGATGACGGAAAAACAGCGCCGGCAAATGGAGAAGCTGGCTGACCGGGAAATAGAAAGGCAAATCATGGCGTGCCTGGATAAGTCCCAAAACCTGAATAGCGATATATTAGGCCTGGGGCTGCAGACATACCGGTATTATCCGGAATACTGGCAAGAGGTTGAAAAGGACTGGCCTTCCATATTTCCCGAAGTTAAAGCTGATATAACCGTTAAAAGTCAGATAGTAGGAGGTCATCTGGCCGCAAAGTCGTTCAAGCTTAGAAGCTAAGGATGGTGTCGTATGTTAGTGGTGATCATTATTTATTCCTTGATTTACCTTGGGCTCGAGACCCCGGGATTCATTAAAAGCAAACAATGGCTGGATTTAGGAGTGGGCAGCGGATTTCTGCTGCTGGCGATTGGCTATGGCCTTGAAATAACTTATGCCTGGCACCTTCTGCCTAATCCCAACCTCATTTTCGATAAACTTATGCCGCTGGGAGATGCTTTCTTTGCCTTTTTCCATCTGCCAGTGGACTAAAAATAAACAGCAGGAGTTAAATAAATATGGGGAAAAATTTTATCGTCAGCCGTCAATTGGCATTCATCCTGTTTTTATCTATGCTGGGCGCCGCTTTCATATATATTCCAGAGAGTACCACCGGTCGTAATAGTTGGTTATCGACTGTTATGGGTTCTGTGTTTGGACTTTTGATTCTATATCTTATCATCAGCCTGCAGAAGATGCGGCCAGGGATAAGCATCCTGCAAATGAGCAAGCAGCAGTTGGGAACCATTCCCGGCACTGTTTTTAATATTATCTATTTAAGTATACTTTTGCTGGCGGCTGTGCTTTCTTTATATGATATTACGCTGTTCATGACTCTGATATTACCGAATACTTCCCCGTTGCTTTTGCAAGCTTTTTTGATTCCATTAGTGATTTACTTCAGCTACCAGGGGATAACCAGCATAGGTCGAGTGGTAGACTTATTGTTATTGCCTGTCCTGCTGCTCACTATATTCGCACTAATAGTACCGATTCCCAATATCAATTGGTCTAATTTTCTGCCCTTATTAAATAACTGGAGGCCGATCGCTGCAGGGTCCTTTTTTTCCGCTAGCTGGCCTTTTGGTCAAATTGTATTTATAGCGCTGTTTTTACCATTGGTAACCGACTTGCAAAATAATGCCCGGATTTTATATTACTGGTATTTGGTAGCTGCGATATTATCGGTTGCGAGTACCATAGTTGTCATTGGTATAACAGGGCCGGAAACCGTAACATTTATGCGTTTTCCATTTTTTCAGGTTATACGCGGTATTCCCCTGCCCGGATTACAACGGATCGAATTACTTTTTTTCCCGCTGTGGTTTGTCATCAGCGGAGCAGCAGCCAATAATCTTTTTGCTGCTCTGATGCTGGGATTAAAAGAGATTACCGGGATTAAAAAAGCCCCCACTTTGATATTACCAGTGGCATTATTGATCATCGTTTTGTGCCGATATATGTTTCCCAGTGATATTGGGTACTTTGTACGAACAATAGTGGCGATCTTTATTTTCCTGCCATTGTATATCTTTTACCCAACCATGATTTTTATCGCCGCCCACTGGCACGCAAAAAAAGATCCCAAAAATAATTATCGCGTGAAAGGTTAAAGAATCGTTAATAAATCCTGCAGGGCTTGCAGCGAATTTTCATCCTGCCTGATGGATAAGGTATATTTATTGATCCGCTTGAATTTCACATTATTTAGATGACGGCCAAAATCAGCAGGTAATTCTTCAGTTAGTTGTATCTCGATATTTTTACCCTGTCGTTTCAGGGTTTTAATTTGCTTATTTTGCGCCATAAGCCTAAGGCTGGCCACTTGGAAAAAGTTTTCTACCGGAGCAGGCATTTTGCCGAAACGGTCAATGACTTCCTCCTTGATTTCATCGAATTCCTCCTGGTTGCCTGCCAAAAGCAGCGAGCGGTAAATCCTCATCTTGCTGCCGGAATCAGGGATATAACTTTCCGGGATATAATAATCAACATCTATATCCAGTTGAGTATTAATAGTGGCGGTATCAACTGTTCCTTTCATACGGGCCGTTTCCTGTTCCAAAAGCCGGCAATACAGATCAAATCCTACTGCATGTATGTATCCATGCTGCTCTGGTCCTAAAATATTTCCTGCTCCTCTGATCTGCAGATCCCGCAGGGCAATTTTCATACCGGATCCCAATTCATTGAATTCCCGGATGGCATTCAGCCTCTTTTGGGCAGTTTCATTCATGATCTTATCCGGAAGGTACGTAAGATAGGCGTAGGCTACACGGCTGGAACGTCCAACCCGGCCCCGAAGCTGGTATAATTGGGCCAGCCCCATTTTACCTGCTTCGTCAACAATAATGGTATTTACGTTGGGCATATCCAATCCGGATTCAATGATGGTAGTACACAAAAAGACTGCGAATTGACCGGCCATAAACTCCATCATTACCTGGCTTAACTCTTCTTCTTTCATACGGCCGTGACCGATACCAATAGCAATATCGGGCAACATTTTTTTTAGACGGGCATATACCTGATAGATATCCTCGATGCGGTTATGGACATAAAACACCTGTCCCTGCCTTTCTACTTCATTATTGATCGCTTCTTTTATTATTTCCTCGTCATATTCCATCACATAAGTAATGATCGGATATCTTCCCGGCGGCGGCGTCTCTATCAAAGTTAAATCACGCATGCCGGTCAGGGACATATTCAGGCTGCGGGGAATGGGGGTGGCAGAAAGGCTTAATACATCCACCTGTTCCTTAAGAGCCTTGATTTTCTCCTTTTGTGCTACCCCAAAGCGGTGTTCCTCATCGATCACTAACAAGCCCAAATCTTTAAAAGCGATATCTTTTGATAAAAGCCGGTGTGTTCCGATCACAATATCGATCGCGCCTTTTTTTAGTTCATCAACGATTCTTTTTTGCTGAGCACTGGAACGAAAGCGGCTTAAAACTTCAATGGCAGCTGGATATGAAGCGAAACGCTGGCTGAAGGTGCGGAAATGCTGCTCAGCTAACACGGTTGTAGGTACTAAAACGGCTACTTGTTTGCTGTCCATAATAGCTTTGAAAGCCGCTCTCAATGCTACTTCGGTTTTTCCATAGCCTACATCACCACAAATCAGGCGATCCATAGGACGCCTGCTTTCCATATCCCTTTTTACCTCCTGGATGGCTTTTAATTGATCACGGGTTTCTTCATATGGAAATGCATCTTCAAACTGTAACTGCCAAGGTGTATCGGGAGAAAAGCTAAAACCTTCCCGGGCCTGACGGGCTGCGTACAACTTCAACAATTCTTCCGTCATGTCTTTGATCGATTGGGATACTTTACGTTTGGTCCGCTCCCATTCGCTTCCCCCCAGTTTGCTTAGACGCGGTTCTTTCTCTTCAGCGGTTTTATATTTAAATAACAAGTCTAGCTTTTCCGGGGGCAGATATAGTTTATCTGTTCCGGCATACTGTAATAATATGTACTCGCGCGTTATCCCATCCGTTTCCACCTGAGTAACTCCGCGGTAGATGCCAATACCATATGCTTCATGAACAATGTAATCTCCTATTTTTAAGTCCTCTGCCAGTAGATGTTCCTCTTTTTTTCTATTTGGCTGGCGTTTAGGATTGTTCCTTTTGCCCCAGATATCCTTTTCGCTGATCAGGGCTATTTGCATAGTGGAGCTTACAAAACCTCTTTCAACTTGAAAATCGACGAACTCTATATCGGAAAGATGATGATCAATCAACTCCCGGTTCATGTTTTCGCGAGCGATCTGATTTCTTATGGCTAATTGAACGGTAAGTTTTTTACTTTGCCATTCTTTGATTCGGGTAAAAAGCACGGAATAATTATTAAAGAAAGGTTCCATTTCTTTTTGCGAAATATGCTGCATTTTAGCAACCTGGACCTGAGGTATATTGCCTGGAAAAAAAGCATGAAAAAGGACTGTCTGGCTGCTGATAGCATCAGCTATCTTCTCTCTGTTTACCAATGGAAGTTCTATGGGCTTTTTTTCTGCATTTTGTGCTTCTTTTACGGTGGTTTTATATCTTTTGATCCCTTTTTCAAAGGTCTGGTAAAAGCTGCGTGGTTCATCAAAAAGAATGAGATTTTCACTTCCCAGATAGTCCAGGAGTGTGGCCGTCAGTTGTTCACCGCAAAGTTCATCAGCAGGAAAAATTATAATGGCTGCTTCTGCTTTCCCTGATCGCTGCGTACTGATATCAAAGCGGCGGATGGATTCAATTGTGTCACCAAATAGTTCAATACGATAAGGATGTGTTACATTGAGAGAAAAGATATCAATGATATCCCCCCGGATGGCATATTCCCCAGGACGAGTAACTGTGTCGGTCCTGCTATATCCCCCCCGTATCAATTTATATGCCATCTGGGTAAAATCGATTTCCTTTCCTATATCCAGATAAATCAAATTTTCTTTCATTTCCTCCACGGCCACCAGGGGATGAAGAAAGGCAACCGCAGTGGCAATGATAAAAGACCTTCTGCCTGGATGAAGAAGGCAATCATCCAAAGTCATTATTCGCTTTACTTCTCCCTGGGAAATTGATTCACGGATAAATAAAAAATTACGTCCGGGAAATATAAAAATCTTTTCTTTATCAATAAAACCTGCCATTTCTCTTTCGAGATCATATGCCATTTCTTCATCTGCGACCAGACATAATACTTTGCCGTTAAAATCCCTATATAATTCTGACCACACCATGCTTCTAGCACTGTCTGACAATCCTGTCAGCAAAACTGATTGTTGTTCTTTGACCATCTGATTAAGCTCGCTGAAAAAACTCGAATACAAGGTCAACATTCCTCCCCATAAGTAAAGGTGGACACTAATAATAGCCCCCACAGCATAAATTTAATTGGCGGTTAGTCAATATACGATCCGCCGGCATGTATTCTCTTAAAGTTTATTGTCGTTCACTGATAATTAGAATAACGAGTATTGCTAAGTAAAATTATTTATATAACAGGCTGCCTCAGTTATAGAAATGGCTGTTCAGCAAGGAGCCTCTGTCATCGAGACCCATCTCGGCTGAACAATCTTCACATATACCTGGCAGTTCCGTGGCTCCTTCCCCTTGCACTTCTGAAGTACGAAATATTTGCTGGCAATATTCACAGATATGATAAATTTTCATGTTTACCTGCCCCTTTTCTTTTTTTTTATTTTGTTATAAAAGGCAGATAAATATACTATATTCCAGATTGGTTATAAATATTCATGGTCTTATCCAGGCCTTCCATCACCCACGTTTCCAAAGCGTCTGCCGCTCTTTCGATCGTTTCCTTCATCACTGGCGCTTCACTGGAATTGAATCTGCCCAAAACCCAGTCGATGGTATCATCAGACGGCCTGCCGATCCCAATGCGCATGCGGGGAAATTCAGTACTGTTTAAATGAGCTGTAATGGAGGCTAATCCTTTATGTCCTCCGGTACCGCCTCCAGGGCGGATCCTGATTGTCCCTGGAGTCAGATCCATATCATCATATACGATCATTAAATCATCCAGATCAATTTTATAAAAATTAACTACCGGCTGAACGGTTTTGCCGCTTAGATTCATAAAGGTCAGTGGTTTAACTAACAAGACCCGCTCATTTTTGATTCTTAACTGGGCGATCAGCCCATCGAATTTACTAACTTCCCGCTCGATTTGATAACGGCTTGCTAAGGTTTCAATGACTCTGAAGCCAATATTATGTCTGGTATCACTATATTTTTTCCCGGGGTTTCCAAGACCAATAATAATTTTCATTCTGTTTCCCTTACTTTATATATCTTGCTTCATTATATAACAAACGCAGACATTTGGCTGTCTGCGTTATCAAATCATAATGCTTTAGATCGATATATCTTTGATCCTACTGCATGCAAATTTTTAAATTCTCTCCATACTGGTGATGATCTTACGCTTCGTTTTTCTCTCCAGATGCCTCGGGTATTTCACTTTCTTCAGCAGTACCTTTGCCAGACGCAAGAACAGCAACGATCAGAGTTTCACTTTCCGTTACCAATTCAACCTTGTCCGATATTTGAAGATCAGCAACTGTTATTTTATCCCCAATTTCCAAATTGGACACATCGCAAATAAATGTATCCGGTATATCTTGCGGCAGACATTGTACTTCAACTTCCTTCAAGCTGTATTGCAGCAGCGCTCCTTTTTGAAGGATGTCTTCTTCTCCCAGGATTTGAATACTAACCTGATTATTTACCTTTTCATCCATACTCACAGTCATAAAATCAACATGAATCAAATTGCCACTTAAGGGATCCTTTTGTATTTCACGAATTAAAGCCATTGCAGGTTTTGTCCCTTCCATCACTAAAGAAAATAGCCCTCTTAAACCGTGTACCTGCAATGTCTTTGTGAATTGTCGGGCAGGCAGAAAGATTGGCTGAGCAGGGGCTCCCTTGCCATAAACAATTCCCGGTATCCAATCCTGACGTTTCAGATTTTTAAGATAATGTTTATTTTTTACATCGCGTTTGATGCATTCGATATTTTGCGCATTGGCCATAATATCACTCCTCAGGAATTAATTAGCATGCATGTTATTGGCTGCTATCAAGTAGTAATTATAACAATAATTATCCCAAATGTCCAAAAATCGAACTATATTTCAAATAGCTTACTTACAGACAAGTCTTCATGAATACGTAAAATGGCTTCACCAATCAAAGGTGCAACTGACAATACTTTTATTTTCGGAATATTTTGGGCTGAAATATGGGGAATCGTATTGGTAATAACGATCTCTTTTAGCGGACTTGCCGTAAGCCGTTCTAATGCCGGCCCTGAGAAAACCGGATGGGTGCAGCAGCCATATACTTCTTTAGCCCCTTTTTCCAGCATAACATTGGCAGCGCTTACCAATGTTCCGGCAGTATCAATAATGTCATCAACAATGATGACCGTCTTCCCTTCAACATCACCTATAACATTCATAACTTCAGAAACATTTGGAGCTGGCCTGCGTTTATCAATGATGGCCAGGGAAGCTCCTATCTTGGCAGCTAAATCACGCGCTCTGGTAACACCGCCCACATCAGGTGAAAGTACTACCGGATCATCGCCTACTTTGCTCTTAAGATATTCCGCCAGTGTTGGAACTCCCAGTAAATGATCTACCGGTATGTCAAAAAAGCCCTGGATCTGATAGGCGTGCAGATCAATGGCTACGACTCTTTCTGCACCCGCTTCAACCAGCAGATTGGATACTAATTTTGCAGTGATTGGATCTCTGGCTCTTGTTTTACGATCCTGGCGGGCATAGCCGTAATAGGGAATGACTGCATTAATTCGTGCTGCAGAAGCTCTTCTAAAGGCATCGATCATAATTAACAGTTCCATTAAATTATCGTTTACGGGGGCACAGGTAGGCTGAACTACAAATACATCAACTCCGCGTACGCTTTCATTTATGGCACAACTTATCTCGCCATCTGAAAATGTGGATACCAAGGCATCTCCAACGGGTATTCCCAAATATTTTGCGATGTCATTTGCCAGGTATGGGTTCGCATTGCCGGTAAAGAGTTTCATCCTCCATCTGGATGATTTCATGGTATTACCTCCTACAACTGTTATTACTTGCTGCGCTTGGCCCAGCCGCTTATATTTTTTTGTGGTGCTCTTTCAATCGCCAGCGAATTCTCTTCCACATCTTTGGTGATGGTCGATCCTGCACCGGTAGTAGAATTTTTCCCTATTGTAACTGGAGCTACCAGATTCGTGTTGCTGCCAATAAAAACACCATCTTCTAACACCGTAGGATATTTATGCCGGCCGTCATAATTACAAGTAATCGTTCCCGCACCTATGTTCACTCCCTTACCCACTTGGGCGTCACCTACATAGCTCAAATGTGGTATTTTACTGTTTTCTCCGATGATCGATTTCTTAACTTCAACAAAATCACCCACTTTAACCCCATTACGCAGAACTGCACCGGGGCGTAGATAGGAAAAAGGCCCGATATTGCAATCATCAGCAATTTCTGCTTCATTTATGCGAGAACTTTCTATATGAACACCATTGCCTATTAAAGAAGAATTGATACGAGTCCCCGGCCCTATCTCACAGTTCTGGCCAATGATCGTGCTACCTTCAATGATAGTAAAAGGAAGAATAACTGTGTCGGGACCAATTTTTACTTCACTATCGATAAAAGTTGAAAGCGGGTCTCTTATCGTTACGCCGCCCTTCATCAATTCCACGTTTTTCCTCCGCCTCATTACTGATTCAGCAAAAGCAAGCTGTTCGCGGTCATTTATTCCATAAATAGATTCATTGTCAGAAGACATATATATAGCCACCGGTTTTTTCTCGCGCTTCAATATTTCCAATACTTCAGTCAGATAATACTCTTGTTGAGCGTTATTATTTTTTAATTGGGATAAGCAATCAAAAACTAAACCGGCATCAAAACAGTAAATTCCGGAATTAATTTCATTGATGGTTTTTTGACCTTCATCCGCATCTTTCTCTTCAACGATTTTCTCAAGCAAACCTTCTTTATCTCGAATTATTCGTCCATAGCCATAAGGGTTATCGATCTTGCAGGACAAGACAGTCGCTGCAACCCCTTGTTCCAGATGAAAATCCATCAATTCTTTCAGCAATGCTGCAGTTAACAGCGGTGTATCCCCTGCCAGCACAAGCATCTGTCCATCATGATCAACTGCCGTTGCGGCTTGCATCAACGCATGCCCTGTACCTAACTGTTGCTCCTGGACCACAAATTTAATTTGTTTTGCGGACAAAGCCTCTTCTACCTGCTGCCGTCCAAAACCTGCCACTAACACAATATCACTAATACCTGCTGCTCTTACCTGATCAATGACATGTGCTGTCATTGGTTTTCCGGCTACCGGATGAAGGATTTTGGGCAAAGCAGATACCATACGGACTCCTTTCCCCGCAGCAAGTATTACTGCACTGAATTTCACTTAATCGTCCACCTCACATGAATATTATAATCATTTAGTTATCGTAATATATGTAGATAAGCTTACTGCTGAAATTATTATTAAAAAAGTTTCTCACCCGTATTATAACCTTTACCCATTTTCCTGTCGATTCCCTCAAGAAAAAACCTGCTTGTTTAGATTAAGCAGGTTTTAAGATGAATTCATTAAAACTTCTTGTCCCCCAGATATTGCTGGGCTAATTCCAGATCACTTGGTTTATCCACATCTACTCCGATCTGAGCATAGGGCGAAATAATTGCCTTGCCTCTGATCCCAGTTACTTTAAAAAACCTTTTTTCCGCTGTTGTTATTTTCAGCGTCCTGGTTATATACTTCCATACTAATCCCAAACCGAAAAGCCTTGCCATAGCTAAAGGATTTTTGCGCCTGATAACCAACTGCAGAAGTAAATCTAAGATATCTTTGATAAGCTTGGTCTTAACCAGAAAAAGGTTTCCTCCGGTAAAGACGCCGTCCTGCAAACGGACATAAGTGCGTCGAACACCTGGAAAAGCTTGCTCATTTACCTCCTTACTGGTCAAAGGATAATAAAAATCATGCTCGCTTTGGTGGCATCGGTTTATAAAGTCTGCTATCGCTTCAGCAGTAATAAATGGTATATCGGTAGGCATGATCAATAATTTTTCCGTGGTACCTTCTTTCTGCAAAAATTCCGCAGCATTCGCAAAACTCTCAACCGCATTGTCTCCGCTGGCAACAAAAAATAAATTTTCTTCCCGTGGCAAAATATTGCGTAAAGCATTAATCGGCCCACTTACAACAATCTTTCTAACCATAGGACATTGCCTGACTGCTTTGTAAACAAAATAAATCATGGGATAATTGCCAATAATAATTAGCGCTTCATTATCATAAGGCGCAATTTTTTTTAGGTCACTGCTACTCTCACCGCCAGCGAGAATTATAGCATCGTACTGCATGTAATTTTCCTCCGTTAATCAGCTAATACAAAACCTTCATTTTTTAATGATTCTATCATCCAGCTTTCAGCATTCTCAATATGTTCCTGGGCTGTCTGCCTGGCAAGTGCAATATCGCGGGATTGTATTGCCTCAACTATGCTGCGGTGTTCTTCCAGCGACTGCTGCATTCTTCCCGGCATAGCCAGTGATGAAGTTCTGAATCTTTGGATCTGTTCTCTCAGGTTATTTATAATGGTTATAAGCCGATCGTTACGGCTGGCTCCATATAAAGCTTCATGGAATTTGGTATCTACTTCAATCAGTTTGACCATATCATGTTTTTTTATAGCTTCAGCCTTTTCGACCAAATGCCTTTCCATTTCCTCCAGTTCTTCATCGGTTATGCGCTCTGCAGCCAATGCTGCTGCCAGTCCCTCCAGCGCGATCCTGATCTCAAATACATCAGCAATGTCTTTGATTGATAAATCCGCCACATACGCACCTTTACGGGGAACCATAACGATGAACCCTTCCAGTTCCAGTTTTCGCAAAGCTTCCCGCACCGGGGTCCTTGATACCCCTAATTCTTCTGCCAGTTGAATCTCCATAAGTCTTTCCCGGGGTTTTAAAGTACCATTTAATATGGCTTCCCGTAAAGCCTCCAATACCAAATCCCTTAATGGTTTGTAGGATTCAAGATTAACCGGCATTAATCTCTGTTCACCCATAATTATCACTCCTATAATATGATGTGGCCTGATATACCTGCTTGTAACTCTTTTGCATAATGCTCGCAGCATCCCCGGCGGTCTTTTGATCGGTAAAAATACCAAAAACTGCAGGTCCGCTGCCTGACATCAGAGCGTTTACTGCTCCTGCTTTTATAAGTTCTGATTTAATTTTTTTAATTTCATGATGCTTCCGAATACTAACAGTTTCCAAATCATTATAAAGACTGTCAGCAATTTTTATAAGATCGCCAATCTGCCAAGCATTCAAAAACGCTGCCGTATCAACAGTCAGCGAGCGATGCTCAACTTGATAGGTTCGATAAGCTTCCGCGGTCGAAACTTGGAAATCCGGTACTACTAACAATAGGTTTAGCCTGGGCCCCCTGTCCAGCGGAGTTAATATTTCGCCCCGGCCTCTGGCTAAAGCAGTTTCACTGACTAAACAAAAGGGAACATCAGAGCCAATTGCTCCTGCTATTTCCTGCAGCCTTACTAACGACAGTTTCGCTTGAAATAAGTGATTCATTCCCTTAAGAACTGCTGCTGCATCTGTGCTGCCACCAGCCAGACCAGCACCTACCGGTATATTCTTCTCTATAAATATTTTAACTCCTGCTTTTATTCCAGTTTCTTCCTTAAATAAAGCTGCCGCCCGATAAGCAAGATTATCTTCTCCCACGGGTATAAGACTGGAGTTGCTCTCAACAGTAATTCCTTCCGGTATCACCTCAACATGAATTATATCAATTAAACTTATCAGATGCATTATGGTTTCCAATTCATGATATCCATCAGATCTCAGGCCGAAAACTTTCAGTATTAAATTTATTTTTGCCGGCGCTGCCAGCATAAATGTATGCATCGTGAGCTTCCTCCTGTGCAATAATTATATAATGCAGGAAAATAAAAAGGAACGGTAAAAAACCGTTCCTAAAGGAGGGGGAGAGGTATATAGATAATTAATCAATCGGCTAACTTAAATCTAATTCCCTTAGGAATAAGTTCGAGACATTTAAAGGTTACTTCAGCTTCTTGCGGACTATCAAGACTTAAACCTTTATCGGAAGAAGAGACCAGGCACAGCGGCGGAAATAGCACACACCACCAGTTCTTTCCTTTCCCCTCTCCGATTATAATTTTTACAGCCTGATAGTTTCCCGCTGGAAAGATAATATTTCCGTATGACTTAACGGGAAAGTCATAATTCCCAACATAAACGTCCACCGGATATTCATAACCCTCTGCATGCACTATTTTCTCTGCTTCTGTTTTTAAATCAGGAATTTTTTGCTCCGCCAAAAGAAAAGCTTCTTCACTATTATTTAATTCTTTAAATTCGACCTGCATCAATTTGACGATGCGGTCTTTTACCTTTAATTTTAACTGCTGATCCTCAATGCTGTCACTATTAGCGATGACATGCAAACGCAGGACTTCCTGATTAACCTTTGGTTCTTGCTGTGCAAGTGTATTGATCCCTCCCAGGCAAAAAAAGAATAAACTGACTAAAACTATAATTTTTTTGATCATTTTCTCCGCCTCCCATTTGCTTTAATTATTACCGCGAATCTATCTTTATAAACTTTAAATTAATTTAAACATGATTATTTTTGAGGAGAATCATCTGTGAAAAATTTCTCATTTATTATTGACTTAGATTGTGAATTATATTACTATATCAAATAGTTAAGAGTTTGCACTCTCATTCCCCCCCATGCAGATTCTTTTTCATTATCTAATTCCCTCCCCCCGGGAATTAATAGACATCACCTTACATGAGGTGATGTCTATTTCTTTTCTGTTTTATTTAAATTGAGTCCATACCCGTCTTCTTTTTGTTTATAATTTATTAAAAATAAGGGAGAGGACCTACATGCCCATACTCGATTTGATTTCAAATCAGCTCTATTACGAAAGCCAAACCGTATTGGATCCGCAGGGGACCATTATTTTTGTGCATGGCAGCGGAGGAACTACCCAAGTGTGGAATAAACAAATGCAGGCTTTAAGCGAGGATTGGAACTGTGTCGCCATTGACTTGCCTGGACATGGAAAATCAACATCTCCAGCTTGCCAAAGTGTTACTGAAGCGGCTTTGTTATTAAAGACCTTCATCGAAAAACAATCTTTCCCCAAGCCAATCTATCTCACTGGTCATTCACTTGGCGCGGCCATAGCCTTGCATTATGCGTGTTATTATTCTGAAGATGCGGCTGGCATTATACTTATCGGTGGCGGTGCAAAATTGAGGGTATTGCCGCAGATCCTGGATAGTCTTTCCCGGAATGAACTCCAGGCAGATTTTGTCCGTTTGACTTTTTCGCCGAATTGCCCGGCTGCCATTATCGCTGCCCAGACAGAATTATACATGAGAAATTGCCCGGCTGTACTTTATGATGATTTTAATGCGTGCAATCAATTTGACCTGACAGGTGAGCTATCTGCAGTGACCCTTCCTGCTTTGATCATAGTAGGTCGGGATGATGTGCTTACCCCTATCAAATATGCAGAATACCTTCATACGCATTTACCTGATACTCAGCTGGTGATAGTAGAAAAAGCCGGACATTTTGCGATGCTTGAACAACCTGATGCTGTAAATAGAGCCATTTTAAATTTTATAAATAATTTTCCCGGTTGATATGCGAAAAGGAGGAAGCATCGCTTCCTCCTTCGATACATGTCAGACAGAGTTTTTACTTACAATATAAATTTCATCTGGACATAAAATTGATTTTGCAGACCTGCTGATGACTCATAAAATGATTTGCTATCTGCTTTGTGCTTTATCTTCGCGAGCCAGGTATTCACGTATGATCATTCTAACCAATGCACTTCTTGAAATCTGTTGCTCTCTGGCCATCTTTTTTATATCTTCGACCTGCTGCAAAGTTAAGTAAAAGGTTGCATGTTCAAATTTATCAGTAGCCATATTGCCCCCCTCCCGCCACGATAGCTTCGTTTGGCCAATTAGTCTTTTGTGGATATTATATGCAAAATTTATTGGTTAAGTTACAACCTTCTACCGCAGTCCCTTCTGCAACTTCCCTAGTTGAGCCAGCATTGCTCTGCGGCCTGCCCGTATAATGGAGGAAGCTTTTTCTATTTCATCAAGACGAACTTCAGGTATGAAAGGATTTATCCTTAAATCAGCATATAGTGTTTCTGCTGTATCTGAGGTTTCATAGACTAGGATCTCAAGGGTCCTGCTGATAATCTGCGGTATGCCGGCAACCGGTTCCCGATAGCGTTCTTTGCCCAGGTTCACCGTCATAACATATTCTGCTCCCATCTCTGATTGGATGGCTACTGGAACGATCGCTTTTATACCACCGTCAACCAGTTGCATACTGCGAAAGTAATAAGGTATAAAAATGCCAGGTATGGAAGTACTGGCTCTCACTGCTTCACTTAACAAGGCCTCCCCTACAAAAATGGCCTGGCTTTCACTCACTGGATTTAAGTTGCTGAAAATCACTTCGTCTCCCGTATTTATATTACAGGCAATGATCGCTAATGGTATTGTAACTTCATTTAATGTCTTATAATCAGTAAGATCAGCCATCAACTTTTCCAGCTTTTGCCCTTTTATTAAGCCGTTTAAAGTCGGATTTTTCCCCGGCAGTAATAGACCCAGACCATATTTCAGCATGCCGCTGATATTGTAGTCCAGGTAATCACTGGGCTTTAGATTTAATACGATTTTTTCCATCTCATAGGGTGAAATACCGGCAGCAAAAAAAGCGGCAATAATACTGCCGGAACTGGTTCCGGAGATGCTAAACACCGGTATGTGGTGTTCATCTAGAACTTGTAAAACCCCTATGTGGGCTAATCCCTTTAGCCCCCCGCCCCCCAAAACCAGTCCCAGTTTCTTCAAACCATATCCCTCCAACTTTAGGGGTATAAACTTTCACCTGATTTATCGTATAAAACCTGCATCATTTAATTTCTCGGTCACAAATCTTCACAGCTGCCAGCTGTCGAGTTATAGTGTCAACGATTACAGGTACCAATAACACTTTTATCCCTGGCAGCAGGATCCACATGTTCCTTAGGCCTGGCGTCAATTAGTTTTTTATGCCGGGCAAGTGGTCTTTGTTCATTTCCCTGGATATATCGGCCGAATTCCTTTGCCGGGACTTTCATTTTTATTCGCATCTATTTACCACCCTTGCCTTAACCAGGCGAATTCCCTCTCTGCTGTAAATAATAAAATGCCCGGCATGAGCCGGGCATTTTATGACTATTTTTCGAATTCCGCTTCTGGTTCTATTTCACCGAATACAATGACGTCATGCATCTTGCCCAGTTTAACAGTAATATCAACAAACACTCTCAGTCCGATACAAGTTCCGTTGATGGGCGTTACCAGGTTACACGGATTACTGGAATCTTCACAATTTCCTTTGATCTCGAAATCAAAACTCCAGTTTTTAAGAATGATTTCAGAAGTTTCAATTTCAGCTCTGAACTCTTCAATCGTCAGCGGCGGATCGAATTCATCCAGTTCAACTGACTGCTCAAAACGATCACAAATAGTAATGATCTGATATTCATCGTCTACTACCACAAACAATATAACTTCATAGTCAATAAAAATTTTGACCCGGTTAAAAGCCAGGTCCTCTCCGGCCTGGAGAACTTTTACTTTAATATCCTCAACAAATGATACTTTACCGCCTACCTGTTCATCAGGTACACAAAACAGAGTATCCAACACTTTTACTTGTCTCTGAATGAACTTAGCTTTAATAACTTTAGCAAATAAGTCTAACATACAACCATCTGGAAATTCACATTTTAAACCATTATTATTCATCTTTCTTACTTTCCCTCCCTTATCTCTAATATACTTACTTGCTTAGTTGCAAGTATGGCAGAAATTTGTTTATGCAATTTCTAGGATATCCTATGAAAGAGGGTGACTAAATGTGCTTACTCGGTAGATTTTTTTAATTACTGATTCCATTGAAAAGGGGAGCTGTTTTTACGCCTCACTAATTCGCCAAAGAAGTTAGCAGACCGAAGAAAAAGTGAAGATCGAGGCACGAGCAAGCCCCACGATTGAGGCGTACATTGAGCACGTCGATTGAGCGGGGCTTGTGAAGTAATAATGAGGTTCGCTTTTTTTGACGGTCTTAGGGAAGTGTTTTTACAGCCCCCCTGGTTCATTCATTACATGCCGGCATTCAATGGTTCCATCGCAGAAAATTGGTATGCCCCGTGCCTTGGCTTCTTCGCAAAAGCCGATATCCTCAGCACCTTTTTTGGCAGAATAATATACGTTATAGGTTGCCACGATACTACGGTGGATCAGGTAAGCAGCTCCGGTAACATCTGTCCTGAAAATATTATCCCGGGGAAAGTCCTTTATATATTGGTAATTCCCCGCCGGACTCCTTTGCATTACATTATAAATAGTCTCATCATTAATATGGTGACCATTACAGACTAAAGCAGAAATGATCAGACAATTTCTGCTTAGCAGCTGTTTTAAGATGGAAGGTGGAACTAAAATATCACTATCCACGGAAAGTAAATATTCGCAATCTGACTGGAACAACTTCTCTAAAAGCAGATTCCTGAATTTGGCCAGTTGATCCAGTCTGTATGCTCCTCGTCGATGACCTTTATTATTGCTGGCTGGTGTATTTACGATTTGAACCTGAGAAAGGCTGCGATGGGAAAATTCCTTTAAAATAGCTTCAGTATCATCAATGGAGTCATTTACGATAAAACAAAATTTTATTTTATCAGGAGGATAATCAATATTCTCCAGACACTGTAAATATTCAGGTAATATCCATGCCCGATTTCGGATCGGGCAGCCGATCAAAATCGATTTTTCCTGCATGTCTATGCACTCCTTCTGACCCTGGCAGTTGTATAACGAAAGGCAGACCGGCTATTAATGATCATCGTTCCGCGGCGAACCGCTGCATTTTTGCTTCCCGTTTTTTTGCCAAAAACGATGGCAGTTGTTTTTCCAACTTTGAACTTGTACGAAGTCTTACTGGAAATTTTAAGCTGCCGTGAAGGAGCAAGGTCTATACGGTATGAACCACCCCGATTGGGTGGCCTTCCAGAGGCGGCTTTCAGTTCTGGCATGGGTCGGGCTTGATTGATTCCTTTAGCAGCCAGATGATCTTCTATCACATTTATAATTTGCTGGGCTCTCTCCAGCCAGGAGTTCCGTCTGGCCAACTCCATACGCTGTTCACGTAGTTCTGGAGAAGTATCTGCCAAGGCTCTGGTTATATTACTAAAGAATTCATTATAATTATTGGAATAATAAACGAGTCCTTCATATTGCTTAGCCTCCGGCAGCGCTGTAGTGACTACCGGCATGCCCACCGCCATGTACTCCCACATCTTGATCGGATTTACTGCTTCCACCATGCTGGTTAATTGAAAAGGGATGATCCCGACATCAAACATTTGGGTATAATATGCCAATTCATGATAAGGTTTAAAACCAAGCCAATGCAGGTTAGGGTGCTGCGGCAGATCACTCACATTATATTTAGGACCAATCATCACAAAACTATAATGGGGAAAATTGCGCGCCATTTGATCTACCAGATCAAAATCGCACCAGGTGGCCAAAACCCCTACATATCCTATAATAGGCCGGGGCAGATTTTGCAGTTCCTGAGGGACCGGCAGAGTCCGGGTACTGGCCTGGGAAAAGTAATCATAGTCGCAGCCGTTAGGAATCAGGTATGTGTTAGTATTTATTCCTTTCGCCATATTAAATAATTTCTGGGACGTAGCTAAAACTATATCAGCCGTTCTGACAGCATGTTCGTAGTAAGGTTTCCACCCTTCAAATTCACCGCTGGGTTCATCCACACTATCAAATACGACCAATGCCGGCCGGTAGTTGTTTACCATATCAGAATGAGCGGCAGAAGTATAATAAACGACAGGATTGACCTTTTTGAGATATGGAGCAGGATCAACATTATTGAACAGAAACAAGTTGGGACTGATTTGTTCGATTCCCTTATTTCTTCTCATATTAGGACCTGGCCAGTTAATATAATAAGAAGTTCTGCCTAATTGGGAAAAGCTTTTCATGATTTGCTGAGGGCGCTGAACAAGGTAGTCAAAGTCAAGGGTGGGCGGGTACAATATACAACTAATATTGGACATCTGCTATCCTCCTAATCTGGATAGGAATTCATTTGAATTCTGCTTTAATATGTTATGCCAACCGTAGCTTTTAGGTGCTAAAGAGGTCTACTTTATCAGCTTAAAACATAAGGCCAGACTACTTGTAAGTATATCTGGCCGGTCGGAATTAATAATGATCAAATGTGATGATTTATTCTGACACTTTGACGTCCAACTTTTATATTTACCGTATTCATTTTTTGAGATGTAACGAGGGTCTTCGTACGCTGGCTTCTGGTTATCGAAATGTTTTTCATACCCGAAAATTTAAATGCTATTTTTTTGAAGCGATTGCCAAATCTTATTCCGCGCGGATTTTGTATAGTAGGTGCGACTAAAGGTCCGTATAACCTTTCCGTCAGCATCGGCAGAAATTGTTCAATTCTCCTATGATAAGTGTGTTTTTCATATACTTCCTGCTGACCCTGCAGAGCAATTTTCTCCCGCAGCTCAGGATGGGCTAAATAGTAATTAACTAAATCCAAAGTTTCTTCCGCGCTATTTGACCATACTAAATGGTAATGGTTTTTGAACATACTTTCGATGGCCGGGGTCCACTGGGTGAGGTAGAAACCACCACTGCCCAGTATTTCAAAAGTCCTCATGCTCATCATGGTAGAGGATGTGGTTACGGAATGCAGCCCCAACACGATCGGTACACTAGCGCAAACGGCCGGCAGGTCTTCGCTGCCCAGGTATCCCCCGTAAAAACGCGGATCTATACTGAATGGGCGGGATTGATCCTGCCACCACTCATTGCCATAAATTTTTATATTATAGTTAGCATCCATCAGGGGTTTCAGAATTCGCTCAGCACCTGCTATGCGTTCCTTAAATTCAGAATAATTATTGCCAACGAAAACAATATCATGATTAAATCTTGGGTCAGGTGCTACCCGTTTATGAAAGTCCGGATGGCAGGCAAATGGCAGCAAATATGCTTGCACGCCATGTGCTTGGTATTGGACAATGGTTTCCTGACAAGTAGTGAAAACAAATTCGGATTGTAAGGCATGCGGCAAGGACAGGTGCTGAAAAAAAATCGGATCTTCAATGGCCCAGAAAATATGGCGGGTGTTTCTTTCGGTAAGAAAAGGGAAAAGAATATTATAGGTATCCCAGCCGCCATCATTAAAAACGTAATCCGGTTTAAATTCTTCGAAGATATTTTCCCAGCCAGGGTCATGTACGATCTGTGTATAGCGAACATCTACGCCGAAATCTGCAAAAGCCTGGCCTATACCATGCTTGATTACCGGAGCATTATTGGTAAAAAGTATTTTCACAAAACCTACCCCTTTTACTTATTATTGCTAATATTTTATGCACTAAGCGTTGGGCAGGTGACACGGTTTAGTTGCTGTTCATAAACATCCTTTTGATGCGGCCACCCAATTTCGTGATTTCTTCCGGCCGCAAAGAAACCTGGTTTGAAATAATTCCCCCGGAAGCATAGTCACGCTTTGTTTGAACAGATTCTATTTCATGCTGCCTTATAACTGCAGACAGTTTTTCGATCATAGTCTGATGTTCCTTCTTCTCCCTATTAAGTACCGCGTTACGGTTTTCGGCTTTCCATAGACCTCTTTTAAGACTGGATATATCACGTTCATATATAAATAACCGCCTTCTTAATTCGCCGTTTTCCCCTTCTACTCTCACAACCTCATCTTCCAATTTCTGCAATGCTGCCTTCAGGGAAACTGCTGCTGCCTCCGTCTGTCGGGCAGGTGAAATCTCGATAATTTGCTCATGGGCAGCTATAATTGAATAATCTATATAATAATCCAAACAGATATTTCCGCCTGTTAACTCTCCAATCCCATCACATTCTATCAAGTTCAGTTTCAAATTCACCTTTTCCATTTCGCTGATATAATGATCAAACTCTGTTAAGGTAATTCTATCTTGGCACTCCCCCGTCCATTTAGTAAGCAACATTTCTCCCTGAAGATCTTCCATTAAACACAGGAATTCCAGTTGAAACCTAACATAAACCGAAGACCCTTGCAGACTTGCTTCACCATGTCGTATTTTTATTTTTATGTCAGCGAAAGAGTCCGATTTATTTTTCCAAGGGCAGACGGTGTTGCTTTTTATCCGGCGTTTTTTTAATTGTGCACTTATTACCGGCGACCAGATCAACAAAGGTTTATCCATATTGTCACCTCTTATAATGAAATACTGCTGCTTCATTTATATTAGTAACTCTTGTGCAGTATGTTTTTAACTATTTCCGGGCAAAAAAAAGCTGTATTAAAAAATACAGCTCAGTAGTACAGATTAATGGTGTTAGTTGTTAGTTGTTAGGTGTTAGTTGTTAGCTGATGCGATCCTAATCTCAGCATCCTGCTTATCATAAACAAACAGTTCCACCGTCTCAGTCAAAACATCGGCATAAGAATAGGAAACTCTTCGTTCCACTCTTCTTTCATCAAGCTTTACAACGAATATGTTAGGGTAAATTGATTCCAGTACACCTTCTTTTTCTATGATACGGTTTCTTCCCCTGTTAGCTTTTAAACGGATCTTGCTGCCTACGAAAGACTCCAAATCCTTCTTAATATCGGATAAAGCTCTTGGAGAATTCACTCAACCACCTTCTTTATTCATTATATCATAGTAATTTTATCTTAATTTTTCAACAATGTCAACAGCAGAATAAATAGTATATAAAAAATCGCCAGCCATGTCAACTAAATATTTAAAAGAATAGTAGCTAAAATTCGGTTTTTTGCTTATAAATAATAATTATCAAAGTGATTTTTCACCGTAAAATGCATCCGCTATAGAAGCATACTCTTTCAATGTTAATGTTTCAGGTCGTCTTTGGGAAGAAATACCTACTTGATTAAATATATTCTCGGCCTTGATTTTATCACAGGTAAAAAAAGCAGTAGTAATATTGAGTAAAGTTTTCCGTCGTTTTTGGAAAGAAAATTTAAGTAAATTCATAAATTGACCGTTATGTTGGACACGAACTTTTTTGTCTGGCAGCGGTGAGATTTTTATTACGGTTGAATCTACTTGCGGCCGAGGATAAAAACAGTTAGCAGAAACATTCATTAAGAATTGCACTTCGGCATGATACGCGACGGTCAAAGTTAGCAGACCATACTCCTTGCTGCCGGGCTTTGCTAATATCCTGCCGGCCACTTCCTTTTGCATCATTAAAATAGCCATTTGCAGATTTGTACTTTGCTCCAGCAGTTTAAAAATAATCGGTGTAGTTATGTTATAGGGGATATTGGCACAAACTGTATAACGAGGGACTTCAGTTAATCCAAATGCCTTTATCAATTCTGCTTCGATATCAGTCTTTAATACATCCTGAAAAAGAAGTTGCACATTTTCAAAAGCAGATAAAACTTGACTTAAAACAGGCTGCAAAGAGGTATCTATATCAATCGCCAGTACTCCTTTATGAAGAGCTGCCAATTCTTGTGTCAGAGCTCCTGCTCCTGGTCCTATTTCTACCACATAATCATTTCTGCTCAGCCCACTAAATGCAGCAATTTTTTTTAATATATTACCATCAACTAAAAAATTCTGTCCCCACTTTTTCTTCAATTTTATATCAGCATCCTTTATCAAATGCTGAAGACCTGAAATAGTTGATACTTTATACATCGAACCAACCTCATTAATTTTTTTATTATTATACTATAACGGTATTATGTAGGCTTGCTAAAATCAACAGACTCCCTTGGCCTAGCTTATATTCCTCTACTGCTTCAATATCGATTCTAGTTCTTCCCACAAAAAACTCCCCTTTATGTAGTCCTGGAATTTATGTTTTTCAGGTATCTACTTAAGGGGAGCATATTACTCTTTAATTGCGGGGCTTTCTTGTACTTCCCTCGCTTTTAACTTTAATTTGGGTCTGCGAGATTACTTTACCCAAGCGATTATAAAGCAGGCATTTCTCTTTGCAAATCCCGGCCAAGATTTTTTATGTCAGTTTCAAAACTTTTTATTGGTTTGCCGTTCAATAATCCTGATGCTACATCATTTATTCTCTTTATCAAATCTGGATCGCTGGTTACTAATACCTGGGAAATCCTGGCGTCAGCTGCCTGCATACGGTTGGCGACTGTTTGTTTTATTGTTTTCATCTTGGCTGCATTATTGTTTACGTTGTCTTCCAATGTTATACCCGCCATAACGATTAAACCGGTTTGATTGGTATTATTATTATTTATACCGGTCCCTGTATTAGGTGTATTCATATTTGTAGTTCCAGGTGTATTCATATTCGTTGTTCCAGGTGTGTTCGTATTAGTCATTCCAGGATTGGCAGGCATGGTCGTACGTCTGGTTGTGCTCGTATTCGTATTGTTAGTGGAAGTATTTGGCATCGTATTAGTAGTTGTATTATTCTGTGTCATACCTATACTGGTTACAATTACTGAAGCCTTTTTAACTCCGTCAACTTCCTCTGCCAGATTGGATAAGCGTCCAGCCAGAACTCTTCTTTCATTTTCAGTCATCTCATTAGCGGTTTGATTGTTATTATTGTTATTGGTATATGGTTTTTGAGCTGATTGCTGACATCCAATCATTAGCGTACTTAAGACTAACAAAACGAGAATGACTCCGGCAATTTTTTTTCGCATTTAATCACCTCCTTATTATTGCCTTGATATAGTTTTTTCCCTTATATTTTTTTAAACCGAGGGAAAAAATGGGTTTCTTAATACAAAAAAAAATACCTTCTGTTAAACAGAAGGTATTTACCTGAAAAGCCTAATCGAGAATATAAACTTTGACTGTTCTTCGTCCCCAGTTAAGACATTGGGTACGATCTTCCATAAATAGATCCAATCGATCCCCTCTGATGGAACCACCAGTATCTGCTGCCTTGGCATATCCATACCCTTCAATATAAAGAGGGGTGCCCAGAGGAATCACTCCCGGGTCAACAGCTACCAGCCCAACAGCAGGCTGTTGTCCGGTAGCAGTTCGGTTTCCGGTGTAAGTATAAGCAGAAGCTACCATATACCGTGCTTCTCTGAAATTCAAACTATTGCCGCTACGAGAAACATTTGTAATGTTTCCCATGGCAATGACTCGATTTACTGGTTCGGAAATAATCTTACTTTCGACTATTTCCCGTTTAACTTCCTTTCCATTGTGATAAACAATTTTTACCGTGTTTAGAGCTAAACCATTCTTACCTGTCTGAACAGTTCGAGTAAGTCCCTTCTCCAAGTTGTTGTCAACGGTTCTTTCGATTCCAAATTCGATGGGTTGTTCGACATCGATCTGTTCAGATGATACTCTAATTACTTCAATCTTTTGATTCGGTTTGGTTTTCTCAGTAAGCCCTGGTGATATAATATCTTCTTTTCCCAACTGAAATCCTGCCTGTTTGATGGCATCCTTTATCATGATTGGTGTAGATACAATTTCCCTGGTCTGTCCATCAGCAATGACATTTACTTTAAAAGCTCTAATCACAGTTACTTTTGTGTTTCTTTTTAGTGCACTGTCCAAAGCAGGTTCAACTTTATCTTTCTCGTCTAATGTAATGTTATTTTTCTCCAGAGCATCTGCGACTGTTGGTGCAAAGAAAACACGTGTCTCGATCGTTTTACCATCTGCCACAATGGTAATCGGCTTTTGCAAGGCAAAGAATTGGATTCCCAGGAGCAATCCTATGCTGATCAAGCCAGCTAATAGGTAAGTCCTCTTCTTAGACCGTACAAGCATTTTTTCCTTCCTTTCTTTTTCCAAACAAAAAATTTGTTTAGAAAGATCCCTTACATTTTAGACAATTAGTAAGCCAGTTGTCAATCTGGCTTCCATTTAATGTAATAATTGCCTAATAATTAAACCTCTAAACTCTATTCAAAACTATTTCCACTTATATCATTTTATTCATATTCTTAAATAAAGTTTGATAGTAAGGTATTATTTGGAAGGTCCCTAAATGCTTGTCTGGATATGAAAAACCCGGTGGGCATTTAAACTGGTTTGATAAGCTATTTCCTCTAAAGTCTTCTGCCTGATCTGGGCTATTTTTTCTGCCACTAATAAAACATTCGCCGGCTCGTTCGTCTTTCCGCGAAAAGGTTCAGGGGTCAAATAAGGGCAATCCGTTTCGACCAGGAGTCTGTCCAGTGGAATTTTAGCCGCTACTTCCTGCGTCTTTTTGGCATTTTTATAGGTTACCGGACCGGCAAAAGAGATATAAAAGCCCATCTTCATAAATTCTACCGCTAATGGAAGATGCCCAGAATAACAATGCATAATTCCTCCATTAACCCCTCCCTTTTCCGTTTTTAAAGTATCTAATACTTCCTGGTGTGCATCCCGATCATGTATGACGATCGGCTTTTTTAATTCACGGGCCAGCTGAAGCTGAGCAACAAAAGCTTTTTGCTGCACTTCTTTGGGTGACAGATTACGATAATAATCCAGACCGATCTCACCGATCGCTACTACCTTATGTTCGCGTCCCAGTTCAAAAAGTTTTGCCATGATATCCTCATTGAGCTCTTTTGCATCATGAGGATGGACTCCAACTACGGCAAATATTTCTTTATACTTTCGGGCTAACCTAACTGCCGTCAATGATGATTGATAATCATAACCAATACATATGATTTTTTCGACGCCATTATCGGCTGCTTTTTGAATAATTGCATCAAGATCAGAATAGTCTTCCTGCAAATGGGCATGGGTATCAACTAACATGAGCTGCCTCCTTTTGATATGAATTACTTGACCCGGTTACCTGAAGCAATATCACTGTGAATCATTAATGCTTCAACATGATTATCATCGGAGGCGGCAAGCAGCATGCCTTCAGACATAGTTCCTCTCAGTTTGGCAGGTTGCAGGTTAGCAACAATGACCACCTTTTTCCCAATCAATTCCTGGGGCTCATAATGCCGGGCAATGCCTGCTACGATGGTGCGCTGCTCCTCCCCCAGCCTTACTTTTAAAATTAAAAGTTTATCCGCCTTCTCCATTTTTTCACAGGTAATTACTTCGGCTACTCTTAAATCCAAGCGGGCAAATTCCTCATAAGTTATATATTCTTTGGCTTTCGGCAATTCACTTGCTGCAGCCGATACATTTTCTGGAGTTTCCTTATTATTATCCATGTTGTTCTCCTCCTTTTGCTGTAAATCTATACGTGGAAAAAGTACCTCTCCTTTTTTAACCTCGTTACCAACCGGAGTAATACCCCAAGCTCCGGCAGTATTCCATTGTAGTTCGGAGGTGTTTGAGAAAATGTTTATTTGCGCGTTAGCCCGCAGTGGTAATTGCGGCATAGCAGGTGCCATTAATACGATTGCAATTCTGATACACTCTACCAGATTATATAACACGGTCCCCAAGCGGTTTGCAGACTTCTCATCTTTGGCCAGGCGCCAGGGTTCAGTTTCATCTATATATTTATTGGCCCGGGAGATCAACTTCAGGCAGCTGATCAAATAACCTGCAAAGTCAAGTTTTTCAAGTTTTGTGGTAGATTCACGATAAGCTAGTAAGGCCGCCTGTTTTAATTCCTCGTCAATGGGCTCACTCTGAGTCGGGGCTGGTATCTTTCCGGTAAAATATTTGATAATCATTGCTGCTGTTCGACTGATAAGATTACCCAGATCATTGGCTAAATCAGAATTTATGCGGTTACCCAGCATTTCTTCTGAATACATCCCATCCTGACCATAACTCATTTCTTTGATCAAATAATAGCGAATTGCATCTACCCCATATTTTTCTACTAAAATACGGGGATCAATAACATTGCCTTTGGACTTTGACATTTTCCCACCTTCTAACATGATCCAGCCATGGGCAAATACTTTTTTTGGTAAGGGTAAATTAACTGACATCAACATAATTGGCCAGATGATAGCATGGAAGCGCAGTATATCTTTGGCCATCAGATGTAAATCGGCCGGCCAGAATTGCTCAAACTTTTCATCATTCTGAGCGTACCCTATCCCGGTCAAATAATTAATAAGAGCATCAAACCATACATAGACAACATGCTTATCATTAAACGGTACCGGTATGCCCCATTTAAAACTGGTTCTTGATACACACAAATCGTCCAACCCGCTTTTAATAAAATTGATCACTTCATGACGGCGGGATTCAGGCTGTATGAAATCCGGGTTATTATCGATATGTTCCAATAACCGATCTGCATACTTTGACATTTTAAAAAAATAACTCTCTTCTTTTAATAATTCTACTTCCCTTTCACAGTCAGGACACTTCCCATCTTTTAACTGCCTTTCTGTAAAGAATGTTTCACAGGGCAAGCAGTACCATCCTTCATATTCAGATATATATATATCACCCTGATCATAAACCTGCTGAAATAGCTTCTGAACTACCCGCTGGTGTCTTTCTTCGGTCGTTCTGATAAAATCAGTATTTGAAATCAAAAGGGTATCCCACAATTGGCGGATATTGCTTACGATCTCATCAATATAAGCTTGGGGAGTCATATTTTTATCACTGGCAGCTTTGGCAATTTTCTGTCCATGTTCATCTGTGCCAGTGAGGTATGAGACATTATAACCCTGCATTCTTTTGAATCTGGCTACACAATCTGCTGCTACAGTTGTATAAGCATGTCCGATATGAAGGTTATCACTGGGGTAATATATAGGTGTCGTAATATAAAAGTTTTGTTTATTAAGCATGCTGTCCCTCCACAAAAATTATTTACAAAAAAACAGGCCTGAGCAAAATAATTACCGTTACCTTAATTCAACCGAGGCATTTGTTGTATAGTTTACCACAAAAATCCCTGTATATGCTCGTGCTAAAAACGCTTCTCCTGATCCTTCTCATATTCATAGATGATTGATCCAGAAAATCGTATACGTTCTTAATCAATCAACAGCAATATTATACAATTAATCCTTTTATATGTTTTTTTGTCCTTTAATGTTGAAATATACTTGACTTTTTCTACCATCTTTGGTATATTTGCCATGGATTAATATTTTGAAGGAGGAATTGCAGTATAATGTTAAAATCAACAGGTGTAGTAAGGAAAGTTGACGAACTGGGGCGCATAGTTATCCCTATCGAACTTAGGAGAACCATGGGGATAGAAGAAAAGGATGCCCTGGAAATCTATGTAGACAGCGAAAAAATAATTTTAAAGAAATATGAACCCGCATGTATTTTCTGCAGCAATGCGGAAGACGTTGTAAACTATAAGGGCAAAAACATCTGCAAAAGCTGTCTGACTCAATTAAGCAAACAAGTCGGTTAGTCTTTATTTTCGACAAAATATTGATACAATATCGCTTTCTTGATGTGATATTCCCGGGCCTTAATTTTTAAGGCCTCTTTTTTGTCCATGCCGTTTTGAATAAGAATTTTTATTTCGGCCACAATCATTTGTAAATCCGGGGGATCATTGGCTATCACTGTTCCTGCTATTAGCAAACAGATTTCACCCCGCGGCGGATACTGGCAATAATACTCTTTTAACTCTTTTACAGATCCCCGTTTTATGTCTTCAAATTTTTTAGTCAGTTCCCTTACCACTACTGCTTTTCGTTCTCCTCCCAATACAGTTTCTATGTCTGTTAATGCTGCCTGTAATCGGTGCGGTGCTTCATAGAAAATTACAGTCCTGGTTTCGTTTACATATATCTGTAAACTCTGTTGTCTTTTAACTGAGCGCTCCGGCAGGAAGCCGGCAAAGATAAATTCCTTGCTATCGAGTCCCGAGACGGTCAGGGCAGCAATGACTGCAGACGGTCCTGGAATAACTTCAATGGGAATCCCTTCGGCAATGGCTTTTTTCACCAGGAACTCTCCGGGATCAGAAATGCCAGGCATTCCTGCATCAGATACTAAAGCAATATTCTTACCTGCTAATAACTGCTCTATCAGAAAGTTTTCTTTTTCCCGGCTGCTATGTTCATGATAACTAATCATTTTATTTTTTATTTTATAACGGTTCAATAATTTAATTGTATGGCGGGTATCCTCACAGGCAATCAGATCTACCTGACGTAAAGTCTTGAGCAATCTTATGCTCACATCTTCCATATTTCCAATTGGGGTACCGCATATATAAAGGATTCCCATTTGTGATCAACTCCTGACTTGATAACCATTAGTTGAGGTGATAAATTTCTAAGATCTCCTCGCTGTAAATTCCCTGCTGATCATAAATTATTAATGGCGGTAAAATTTCGCACGGCTTATGACCTGCTCTTTCCCCTTCAAATAAAAATAATTTCGCCTTTTCATTTACACGTGAATGCACAAAACGAATTCTGCTGGCACTTATATTATTAGCAGCAGTAAGTTCTAATACTTCCTGCCATCTATCACAGATATGGATCAAACATAGTTTGCCTCCCGGCACCAGTATATAACGGGCAGCAGTAATGATTTGCTGCAAATCAACCATAACCTCATGGCGGGCAATTGCCTGTTCCTGGTTTTGGCTTAAATGCCCGCTGCCCCTTTTCCAAAAAGGAGGATTAGATAAAACCAGTTGGGCACAGGCAGGAGGTAATATATTCTCTATCTTCTTTATATCCCCGTTAATGAGTTTTATTTGTTCTTGTAAATGGTTGTATTTTATACTGCGCTCAGCTCTTTGCAGCATTTCCTGCTGAATTTCTATGCCGGTAATTTTCAGACCAGATTTACGTGAAGCTAACAGATGTGGAATAATCGCATGTCCAGCACCTAAATCTATCACGGTTTCAATACCAACAAGATTGGGGAAATAAGCCAGTAGAACCGCATCAATAGAAAAGCGGTACCCGCTTAAAGGCTGAATTAAGCGCATACCGCCAATTATTAAATCATCCAGGCTTTCTGTCAAGGGATCAATTATATGGCTGTATCCTGACACGATTTACTCCCTGCTCATAAAAGCTATACAGAAGAGACATTCTCCCTCTCTTGGCTGACCATATGCCATTGAACAAATGTGAAAACCTTCCTTATAGATACCACCCAGATTATCATACCCTTCAGCTCGCAAGAGCATTTTGCTGTTTTGGGATGGCTGGATGTATTGCTTCTCTGCTCGTTCTTTCTCTAAATCACTGACTCTTTGTTTTAAGTCTGCAATTTCAAATGTCAATTCCCGTATTATCGTTTTCAATTCCAGTATTTTTTTCTCCATTTTTGCTCCCCTTTGTTCCCTTGGGTTCGTAAAGTTCTGATTCGAATTTCAGACAGCACATTAGCCTTCCACATATACCTGATATTTTGGCAGGATTCAGTGACAAATTCTGTTCTTTGGCCATACGGATGGATACCGGTTCAAACTCACCTAAAAAACCATTACAACAAAGAACTCTTCCACAAGCGGCTATGCCGCCCAACATTTTGGCTTCATCCCGCACACCTATTTGACGCAGCTCTATCCTGGTTTTAAAAATGGCTGCCAAATCTTTTACTAATTCTCGGAAATCGACCCGCCCCTCAGCCGTAAAATAAAATATGATCTTACACATGTCAAATGTATACTCAGCATCAATAAGCCGCATAGGCAACTGATGCTCCTTTACTTTTTGCGAACATACCGCCAAAGCTTCCTGTTCTTTTTCTTTATTAGCCCAATATACTTTCTTATCAGCATCATTGGCTCGCCGCAACACTTTTTTCAGCGGCATGACCAACAGTTCCTGACTGATTTCTTTTTTACCCATCGCCACAAATCCAAACTCAATTCCGCGAATCGTTTCGACGACCACTTCATCCCCTGGTGCCAAGTCTATATTCTCACTGTCAAAATAATATATTTTCCCTGCCGGTTTAAATCTTATTCCTGCTACCCACGTCAATGTCATGCCCTCCTCTATTAACCCTAAAGCTATTATATCAATCTTGTAGAGCTTCCCATAGTGCCCAGCATATGTTGATGTTTATCGTCAACACATTGACATTGCTTCGGTAAAGCTCCCGCAAATTAGTAATGTTTTTTAGCGCTTTTTTTATATTAGATTCATTCAGCTTTTTCATCTCTTGTGCAATACCATGATTTTCAGCAATGACCAATAAATCTTCCTCTCCAGTAGCCTGGTATATGTAGATATCTCTTAATATTGTTTCAACCATGCTGCTGATCAATTCCGGATCCAATTCCATTTTTTCCGCTGAAAGGTATATTTCGATTTTTTCTTGCCCCGCCAACCTGGTTACAATTTCCCATGCAATTCGCCATCTAACTGAAAAATCAGTGTCATCAGAAAACTTTATCGCATTGCTTATATTCCCTCCTGCCAGACGTGAGGCACGATACGCCCGTTCAGATTCGACGCCTCGTTCCAGTAATAATTTTTCAATCGTCTGTTCGTTGATCCCAAAAAAACGAATCACTTGGCAGCGGGATAAAATTGTCTCTAAAATACGATTCTCATCAGATATCAATATTATTACAGCATACGCAGGAGGTTCCTCAAGCACTTTTAATAATGAATTAGCTGCTTCATTTCTCATCAAATGAGCATCCCTGATGATAACAATGCGCCTGGATGCCCGAAAAGGTTTCAACGCTAACCATGGTTCAATTTCACCCGTTATCTGCTCTATCGTTATTACGGTTTTGTCATCTCTTTTTTCTATTATTAACATATCGGGGTGAATGTTATCTCTAAAAAATAAATGGGCGTCCTTATCGCTTTGGCTGATTATACTTTGGGCAAATGCTTTGGCAGTATGCATTTTACCAATTCCGGACGCCCCCAAGAAAAGATAGGCATGACTTATTGCACCTGTTTCAAGGCTTTTGCTCAATATTTTAACAGCCTGTTCGTGGCCTGCTACTGTGCTAAAATAATTCATTTTTTCCCCATCTGTCAGTTATCAGACTGCTGATATGCTGCATGGCCTCTCTTATTACCGTTTCTCTTGCTTCCCCAGCTGATATTATTTTAATGCGTTCACCGTCTTCCCCGGCGAGATGCAGGTACCCTTGCCGGACTTTTTCTTGAAAATCAATACCTTCCTTTTCTAGTCTGTCTGGTTTATCTTGCTTTTTACGTTTTTGTGCCATCAAGGGGGTAATCTCTAAAAGCAAGGTCAAATCTGGTTTTAGGCCTCCAGTGCATAAATAATTTAGCTTCTGCAGAAATAACAGATCCAAACCGCGGCCAAAACCTTGATAAGCAATCGTAGAATCCATAAATCGATCCGCCACCACTATATTATGATCATACAAGGCAGGTTTAATTATCTCCTCGACTAATTGTGCCCGGGCGGCAGCATATAAAATTGCTTCCGTTTCAGCTGCAATGCCTTCATTTTTTATATCTAAAAGCAGTTCGCGGATTTTTTCGGAGATAAAGGTCCCCCCCGGTTCTCGTACACTTATTACCTTATACTTGGGTGTGAGACTCCTTTGGATGTATTCAATTAAGGTTGATTTGCCGCTGCCATCTATGCCTTCCAGACTGATGAAGATCCCTTTGGCGATCATTGATCTTTATTTCCCTTCTGCTTATCTAGCCTTCAATTATATTTATATATTTAAAATGCGGATCCATAAGTCCTTGCACCCGTCTTTTACTATCCTTAATATACTGCAAATAATCAAAAATTTCTGGACTTATTCTTTCCCCTGGTAATAGGCAGGGTATGCCAGGTGGATATACTGCTGCCATTTCTCCCGCTATTTGTCCTTGACATTGACTTAAAAGGACCTTTCGCTTAGGGGCAAAATAAGCTTGCCGGGGGGAAATTACGACTTCCGGCCAGGGAGGTAGTTCCATCGGCATGTTTGATCCGGATGTCGTCTGATATTTCGCTGCAGTTATCTTTAAAGCCTGATACAGCTTCTCCCATTCTTCTGCTCCATGGAAAATTGACATTATGGCCAAAATGACTCTTTCCTCGGCTAATTCAACCTGAATATTATGCTCCGAACGTAATAAATTGGACAGCATAAATCCGTTCAACGCTGAATTTTCTATCTTGATCAGAACTTTAAGCGGATCCACCCCTGTAACCCCTGGAAGAGTAAACAATTCTTCATTCAGGCAATTAAACCCTTTTATTGTACTTATCCTTTTTTTATAACAACGGGATAAAAGCATGCTTTGCTCCAGCAGGCTTTCTCCGCTGGTCATCATAAATTCCCGCGCCAGATCCAGGGAAACCAAAATGGGATAAGAGGGACTGGTGGTGGTCAGCAGACTGAATGCCGACTCAATTTTAGTCCAGGGAGCCTGTAAACTACCGTGCAAAACGGCCCCTTGATTCAGAACCGGCAAGGTTTTATGTAAGCCATTTACAACGGCATCAGCCCCATTGCTTAAGGCAGCAGGCGGGTATTCAGCGTGAAACGGGAAATGCCCTCCGTGTGCTTCATCAATATATAGCAGCTTGTTATGCTGTTTGGTAATCTTCGCGATTGCTTTGATATCGCTGGTTGTCCCATAATAACTGGGGCTGGTAAGAAAAACTGCTTCCAACCGGGGATTTTCTTGTAAGTAACAGCTAATCTCGCCTGGCATTACCGAAACTGCTATCCCTGAATCCTTTTCTATCCAGGGTGGAACATATACTGGCCAAGCACCCGATAATACCATTCCTCCGAAAAAAGACCGGTGTGCATTGCGTGGTATTAAAATAGAAGCATCAGGAGATAAACTCAAAAAAAGCGTATGAATGCCCGAAGTGGCACCATTAACTAAAAAAAGACTGTTTTCTGCGTTATAAGCATTGGATAATAATTTTCGTGCTTCCAGGATAGCTTCACTGGGAATATGCAAATCGTCCAGTCCTGGAACTTCAGTAACATCCAGGCTAGCAATAAACTGCAATTCTTCAATCAGGCCATGTCCTCCAATATGGCCTGGCATATGAAAGCGGCTGCTGTCTTCCTTTATATAGGCCTTTATCGAAGAATAAATCGGTGTCCTATCCAAATTTATTACCTCATCGTCAGAAACTATTTAACCGATGTGATCATATATTCCATTAAAGTAATTGTAGCTTAAAAGTTGACAAGGGTAAAAAACTTATCCTCACACCTTATTTTATAATCGCTTTAATTTTATCCTTGATTTGATCATAAAGGTATGCTTCTGTGGAAAGATTAACTATTTCCGCTTCACAAGAACAACAAATGAAACCTTTTTTTAGCCGAATACCGCCGCGAATGCCTTTTAGCGGTATCCGCTCACAAATAGCGCACACAGGAAACAGTTTTGCTCCGCTTCCGTTATGGTCTGCACTTTTTTCTTCCATCGGTTTACCTTCCTTCGTCATTTTCGAGATAAACTATGCTCCAGAATTAAAAAAGGTTCCCTTCTTGTAAGGAAAATTTCAGATATTTGATTTATAGCTCAAAATCAGAACCCGCATCAGCCGCAAAAAGCTGATGATTCAATTTCTCCCAATCCAGCAGGTACTCTTCCAACTTCTGTGAAACCACTTGATATTGTTGGGGCAACTCTTTGGCGCGGTCATCATCCTGATAAGTAGAAAGCTCGGATAAAAGTGCCTCCAGTGTTTGTTTTTCCTCTTCCATAGCTGAAATATTCTCTTCTAAATCAGCAATGGCACGTACTAATTGGCGCCGTATTTTCTCCCGTTCCTTCTGTTTGAGCCGAAGTTCCTGCTCAGATGAAACATTTTTTTGTCTGGTCACCTTTTGCAGTTCGCTCTCCTTTGTCGCCAGGAGTTTTTTCTCCAAATAATAACTATAATTTCCCCAATAACGAGTTAACTTACCCTGTTCTAAAACCAGGGTCTGATCTGCCAAAGAATCAATAAAATACCGGTCATGAGATACAAATAAGACTGTGCCGGGATAATTACGAAGCATGTCCGCCACCGCTTGGCAACTGTCTAAGTCCAGATGATTGGTTGGTTCATCCAAAACCAGAAAGTTATCTCCTGACAAAATCAGTTTTAATATGGCTAACCTTCCCTGCTCGCCTCCACTTAACTCACCGATCCTTTTAAAGACATCATCACTGCAAAATAGCATGCTTCCGAGATAAAGTCTGGCTTCCCCAAGAGTTATCAGAAAATTATCCATGATTTCCTCCAGGACGGTTCCTTCTCGATTAAGATTTTCATGTTCCTGTGAAAAGTAGCCTATGTCAACCTGACTGCCCCTATTGACAGAACCTTCATCCGCATTGATATGCCCGACGATTATTTTGATGAGCGTAGTTTTCCCGCTTCCATTCGCTCCAATCAAGGCGAGTTTTTCACCTTTCCTGATTTGCATGTCCACTTGATCCAGAATCGTATTCCCGGCATAATATTTGCTGACCCCTTTAAGTCCAATAACATCCTGCCCGCTTTCGCGCTTTAATTGAATTTTTTTATTACCAATCGAATAAGTCTGCTCAGGTGCTTCCAGCCTTTCCAATCGATCTAATTGAGATTTCCTTCCCCGTGCTTGTTTAGATTTGATCCCAGCTTGATAGCGCCTTATAAAGGCTTCTGTCGCCGCAATACTATACTGTTGTTTATCATAAGCGCGCTGGGCTACAATATCTGCAGCTTGTCTTTTTTCTATATAAGCAGAGTAGTTCCCGGTAAAACACTGCAGTCTTCCTCCCCTTATTTCCGCAACATGATCAGCCACTTTATCCAGAAACATCCGATCGTGGGATACGATCAATACGGTCCCCGAAAATCTGCTCAAATAATCCTCCAGCCACTCTACAGCCGGCATATCCAAGTGATTGGTTGGTTCATCCAAGAGGAGCATATCAGGACTCTGGACGAGTAATCGTGCTAAATGAATGCGGGTCTTTTCCCCACCGCTGAAGGAACCCAATGGTTTCCAAAAATCTTCTTCTTTAAAACCAAGCCCTAACAGGACTTTTTTAGTCAGGCTTTCACATTTATATCCATCTGAGAGTTCGTAAACGGACGATTCCCTGGCATAATTATCCATAAGATCCTGCAGCTTTTCTCCGCTTAAGAATGCCATTTGTTTTTCCATATCCAGCATCTGCCGACGAATCTCAAGAATATCAGTAAAGCTTTTCATTACTGCGTCCCAAACCAGCACTTCTGATGGTTGTTCACTTATTTGTTCCAGGTAACCAATTGTCATATTGGCTTTTTTAATAATTTCGCCAGAATCAGGTTCAATTTGGCCGGTGATACAACGGAGTAAAGTAGTTTTGCCGCTTCCATTACTGCCGATGAGCGCCATTTTATCTCCCTCATTAATGCTCAGGGAAATATTTTTTAAAACCTCGTTGCTTCCATATGATTTGGCAATCTTATTTAATTGCAGTATTGTCATCACTACCACCTGATTTAATATTAATCCTGTGAATAAAAATTATTTTACAAACATAGGCCCGCCAAAAAGCAGCCCTGCTATGAGCATAAGCCGAAAAGCCTGCCAGTAAGTAATGGGTTTAAGATGAAAAACTTCAGGCATCGTCATATTCCATAACCATTTTAGCAGAGCAACCACCAAGAAGAAAAAGACGATTATTGAAGGAATAAAGATAAGAATATTTTGGGGCATCATCATTTGCTTGACCTCCTTAATATTATCCTGCTTATATTCTACACAATTTGTTCTGTTAATGCCTGATAGCTGTATATATAGCTTGAAAAATCAAAAAAGGAAACTTTCTTAAGCTATAAGCCTAAAAAATTTTCCTTAATTGTATATTAAATTGGGGGTAAACTTAACAGTCTTTGGTACGAGGGAAAATCTTGACCGTTTCCCCTCCCCGGCCTTTTATTAAAACCCGAGCAAATTCGGCAGCGCCTTGGGAAGTAAGAGCAGCGGCTTCTTCCGTGCTATTTCTACGACATAGCTTTATCCAAGGGCCATCATCAAAATATACTGCATTGGGATCACAGCTATTGCCAAGTTGTAATTTAGCTTCCACTTCTTTTTCGCTATCATTCTGCACTAGAAAGGTAACCATTTTTCTTGGCCCCAATGGTACAGCCTGAGACTCAGCCACCGGACAACCTGAACGAGGGACTCTCAATTGCTCACATTCATGAATTTCAATTACGCCGTTTATATATTCGACCCGTAATTGCGGCCAGGTGCTGCTATCCGGCCAATTTCTGCTCCTGAAGGCTACTAAAGAATTAACCAATTCATTACCAATTAGTATGAGGCCATTATTGGGAATCGACCCGTCGTACCACCCACTGGCAAGAGAGGTAATATCCATTTTTACTGTGCATCGTGCAGTGTTCTCCTGAATATGGATTTCACCATCCACACAATTATCAAAGGCAGGACAATTATTCCAGGTTACCTCACACTGACACCAGTTATTTAATAATCGTTGTGCAGTCACTTCAATACATTCAGTTACTTCATTTCGATATAAATATAATATTAATTCAGCCTTAACAATAGTGCTGGTTGCTGGCACTGACTTCACATCAAAATACAATAGCGATCTGTAGCTGTCACCTTCTTGCAGATAGCGGCTGACATATAATGAATCATACTCTGCAAAATTAGCATCGGGATACCATTCAGCAATATAAACATTCATCTTGGGCAACAAAGAGATAGTAGCCATACATGCACCTCCCTATCTTTATAGCATAATAGGAAAATGTTGCCAGATGTTCTTGCTTTCATTTTGATTAACAGGAACCCAGGAAGATCCCAGGTTCCTGTTAATAACCTAATAATCTTCGTAATCCCAGGCCAGCGGTCCCACTGCCAAAGCATTTATGGATGGGTTACTGATAGCGACACAATCTACATCTTCGCTTTCCACATTTATAAGTTCAACGCTGTAGTATGCACAGCCAGGACAGGCATCACATTCACACCAGGTAAATCCGAAAGAATCAACTGTTTCAACATCGTCATCATCTTCAATATGCCTTTCGAAGTTCCAGGTGCCAAGCGGAATCTTACATCCTCCGACATAAGTTTTGCTCAACTGAAATGTTAACCTTAAATCGTCTTCATCATTGTCTCTGAACATGATAATACAGGAAAAGTCGACTTTAACATTAGCTTTTTTCAGCTCCGAAGTGTCAATTGCGACACTGGCAAGCACATAGGGGTTAAATAATTGGGAATTATCCTGCCTGTGCTCAGGAATAATTAGTCCGCTTCCAGTCCCGCAGCCAAGAATGGTTTGATTTATGTTAGGACGGGGACGAGGGCGGGGATCGGGATAACATTCTCTGCATCCATCTTCTTTATAATGAGTCATTGTAATACCTCCTGTTTTTTTACTCAAAAAGCTATGCCAGGCAATAAATTGTTTTAATTTGACTGGACGATCGCTTTTCTACTACAGCTTATTAAGCTACAGGAAAATATGTTACATTCTTTGGCAGTATTACCAAAATAAATTACCGGATATATTTTGTGGTCATATTAGTATTTAATTGGATAGTAATGCATGTAATTCTATTAGATGTATTATTAGAGAATGGAAAATCACCCTTAGCAAAATTGCTGAAAGGTTGACCTGGACCATGTTTGAAAGACACAGAGAATACCTCTAAAATAAAAACGGGAGGTATTCAAATGGCACAGGCAAAGTATGATCATGAATTTAAAGAACTAGTAGTCCAAAGGATCTTAAACGGAGAAACCACGACTTCCGATATGGCTCGGGAACTTGAACTCCATTACACAACGGTTCGAGACTGGGTTCGCCAGTACAAAAAGAATGGGCAAAAGGCTTTCCCCGGAAAAGGACATCTTAAACCCGACGATGAAGAGATTAGGAAACTCCGTAAGGAGTTAGCCGATCTCAAAGAGGAAAATGCCATATTAAAAAAAGCGGCGGCCTACTTCGCGAAAAATCAGAAATAAAAAAGTTCGAATTCATCTACGAACATCGCTCCGAATTTCAGATTGCGAAGATGTGCCGGGCCTTAGAAGTATCCCGGAGCGGTTATTATGCTTTTGTTAAAAGACCATTAAGCAAACGCGCTAAAAGAAGAAAAGAGCTTTTGGAAACGATTGAGAGCATATTCGAAAGCAATCATAGAATATACGGTGCTCCGCGAATAACAAGGGCACTGCCCGAAGATCAAAAAGCCTGTAAAGGTACGGTTGCAAAGCTGATGCGAGAAAATGGCATCAGATCTAAGACCGTTAAAAAGTTCAAAGCTACTACTGATTCAAATCACACTTTGCCAGTGGCGGAGAACATTCTGAACAGAGACTTCAAAGCTGCCAGGCGCAATGAGAAATGGGTATCTGACATTACATATATCTGGACCGATGAAGGCTGGCTTTACTTAGCGGCCCTACTTGATCTTTATGATAGCTCAGTTGTGGGCTGGTCAATGGGTAATACAATGAGAACTGAGCTTGTTTCTTCCGCTTTAAAAAGTGCCATCCGCCAGACCAGGCCGGGAGAAGGACTTATTGTTCATTCTGATCGTGGCGTCCAATATGCAAGCAAAGAGTACCAAAAACTATTGAAAAAGTATGGCTTTATCTGCAGCATGAGCCGTAAAGGAAACTGTTATGACAACGCTCCCATGGAATCCTTCTGGGGCAAACTTAAGACGGAATGGCTTTATGGGAAACGATTCAAAACCCGAGAGCAGGCTAAACAAGCAGTATTTGAATATATAGAACTGTTTTATAACCGGAAAAGACTACATTCAGCAAATGACTATATAGCGCCATTGAAAATGAAAGAAGTAGCATGATTAAAAAAATCTAAGCAAGAAACAGGAATTAGGTTTTCTTTGTGTCTACAGTGTTGATGCCGATTTAAAAAGACAGAAAGCTGACGGAATTGCCTGACCGTAAA